>NZ_JBFAMU010000390.1:0-4646 GCF_040656655.1 Micromonospora sp. NPDC049799 | reverse complement strand
GTCCAGCAGCCACCCGGTGGCGTCGCCGCCGCGGGCCCGGCGCGCGGCCAGTGAGGCGGCGTTGGCGAACCCGCCGACGAGGAAGAACACCGGCATCACCTGGGCGACCCAGGTCAGCGGGTACGCCCACGGCAGGTCGGGCAGGGCGGAGCGGGCGGTCGGCCTGCCGGCGGCGTCGTACCCGATGGTGGCCACCGCCCAGTGGCCGAGAACGACCATGACGATGGCGAGCGCCCGGAGCAGGTCGACGATCCGTTCCCGACCAGCCGGCGTGGCCTCGGCGAGCGCACGCAGTCGGCGCATGGAGCGAGCGTATGCCAGCTGTGGTGTGGCCGGTGGTGATAACGGTTCGGCCGTCGGGTCTTGAAGTCCGGGCCCTCCTGCCGTAGAAATTCTTCAGCAACACGTTGCAAACTGAAGACAAACTTCCCCCGTGCCTCGCGCGACGACCGCCTCCCCCGTACCCGGTGGTCGTCGGAACACCGAATCCGAGGAGAGACGATGAACAGGCGTGACATCCTGCGGCGTAGCGCCGCCGCCGGCCTGCTGGCCACCCCCGCCGCCGGGCTGCTCGCCGGCTGCGCCACCGGTGGTGGCGACGACGACGGCGGCGACGCCGGCACCTACAAGGGCACCAAGAGCGAGCAGAACCCGCTCGGCGTCAAGGAGGACGCGCCGCTGGAGGTGGTCATCTTCAACGGCGGCTTCGGCGAGGAGTACGCCAAGGCCCACGAGGCCATGTACACCGAGAAGTACCCGAAGGCGACGATCAAGCACTCCGCGACGCAGGAGATCAGCAAGACCCTCCAGCCGCGCTTCGTCGACGGCACCCCGCCGGACGTGGTCAACAACTCCGGCGCCGGCCAGATCGACTTCAACGGCCTCGTGTCCCAGAACGCCATCGCCGACCTCGGCGAGTTGCTCGACGCACCCAGCCTCGACATTCCTGGCAAGAAGGTGCGCGACACCCTGCTGCCCGGCGCGGTCGAGGTCGGTTCGTACGACGGCAAGTTCCTGGTGATGAACTACACCTACACCGTCTACGGCATCTGGCACTCCAGCAAGCTCTTCACCGAGCGCAACTGGCAGTACGGGAAGACCTGGGACGACCACATCGCACTGTGCAGGCAGATCAAGGCCGCGGGCATCGCCCCGTGGACGTACGCGGGCGCCCACCCCCGCTACATGAGCTGGCCGCTGATCTCCACCGCCATCAAGTTCGGCGGGCCGCAGGTCGCCGTGGCGATCGACAACCTGGAGCCGAACGCCTGGAAGTCGGACGCGATGAAGGCCGCCGCCGACGCGTGGCACCAGATCGTCAAGGACAAGTTCATCCTGGAGGGCTCCCCGGGCCTGGACCACAAGCAGTCGCAGACCGCGTGGTGCCAGGGCAAGGCCGCCTTCATCTCGTGCGGCTCCTGGCTGGAGGCCGAGCAGAAGGACGTCACCCCGGCCGGGTTCAACATGGCCGTCCAGCCGACCCCGAGCCTGGGCAGCGGCGACAAGCTGCCCTTCGAGGCGGTCCGTGGCACCGCCGGCGAGCCGTTCATGGTGCCGGCCAAGGCGAAGAACCTCGCCGGTGGCCTGGAGTACTTCCGGACGATGCTGTCGCGCAAGGGCGCCCAGGACTTCACGAAGAAGGTGTCCAGCCTGACCGTGGTCGCCGGCGCCAGCGACGGCGTCGAGCTGCCGTACGGCCTGAACACGGTGGTCAAGGCCCTGGAGGCGTCCGGCGCCGACGGGTTCAACTGGGTCTACAACAACTACTACCGCAAGCTGGAGCGCAACCTCGTCGACGCCGCCTGCGGCGAGTTCTTCAGCGGCCGGATCGGCCCGGCGGAGTTCCTCGACCAGTGCCAGAAGGGCGCCGACTCGATCGCCCAGGACAGCTCGGTCAAGAAGTACAAGCGGACCGCCTGAGGCCGTCCGCCCTGGGAGGGGAAGAGCACCGTGAGACATGGCAAGTGGCCGCTGATCGTCACCTTCCTGGTGCCGCCGGTCCTGCTGTACGTCGTCTTCGTCGTGTCGCCGTACCTGCAGGCGTTCCAGATCTCCACCACGGACTGGCTCGGCTACTCCGCCGACGCCAACTTCATCGGACTGGAGAACTTCCGGGCCCTGTGGCGCGACGACTACGTCTGGAACGCGTTGCAGAACAACGCGATCCTGCTGGCACTCGTGCCGGTGGTGACGATCGTCCTCGGGCTCTTCTTCGCCTCGATGCTCACCATCGGCGGTCGAAAGGGCCGTGCCGGCGTCAGCGGCGTACGCGGCACGGCCTTCTACCGCACCGTCTACTTCTTCCCGCAGGTGCTCTCCGTCGTGATCATCGCGCTGCTGTGGAAGGAGGTCTACCACCCCAACAAGGGACTGTTGACCAGTTCGCTGGCCAGCCTCGGGCTGTCGGCGCCGACCTGGCTGGGTGACCCGGCGACCGCCTTCTGGTGTGTCCTGGCGGTGATGGTGTGGAGCAACGTCGGCTTCTACGTGGTGCTCTTCGGCGCCGCCATGGCGGCCATCCCGAAGGAGATCTACGAGGCGGTCATGCTCGACGGCGCCTCCCGGCTCACCACCCTGCGTCGGGTGACCATCCCGCTGTTGTGGGACACCGTCCAGGTCGCCTGGGTCTACCTGGCCATCTTCGCGCTGGACGGGTTCATCCTCGTGCAGCTCATGACCAACGGCGGCCCGAACTTCTCCACCGACGTGATCGGCGTGCGCATGTACGACACCGCGTTCGGCAGCGAGACGAAGTTCGGGTACGCCTCGGCGATGGGCGTGGTGATGTTCTTCCTGACCCTCTCGGTGGCGGTGCTGGCACTGCGGGCCGGCCGACGTGATCGGATCGAACTGTCGTGACCACTCTGGACGAGACCGCGCCGGCGGCGGTGACCGCGGCTCCGGCCGTACCCGCCGCCGACCGTCCCCTGCGCCGTGAACTCGGCGTCGCCAACCTGCTGTCGCACGGCTTCCTGCTCTTCTGGGGCGCGGTGACCGTCCTGCCGCTGGTGTGGATGGTCGTCAGCGCGTTCAAGAGCAACGGCGAGATCCTCGCCGACCCGTGGGGGCTGCCCGAGACGCTGCGCTTCGACAACTTCGTCCGGGCCTGGACCGGTGCGAACATCGGCCGGTACTTCCTCAACAGCCTCATCGTTGTGGCCGGCTCGGTCAGCCTGACCATGCTGATGGGCGCCACCGCCGCCTACGTCTTCGCCCGGTACGAGTTCCGCGGCCGGCAGATCGTCTACTACCTGTTCGTCGGCGGGCTGATGTTCCCCGTCTTCCTGGCCCTGGTGCCACTGTTCTTCGTGGTGCGCAACGCCGGCCTGTTCGGCACCTGGACCGGCCTGATCCTGGTCTACGCCGCGTACTCCCTGCCGTTCACGGTTTTCTTCCTGACCGCGTTCTTCCGGACGCTGCCCACCTCGGTGGCCGAGGCGGCGCTGGTCGACGGCTGCGGACACTTCCGGCTCTTCTTCCAGGTGATGCTGCCGATGGCGCGTCCGGGACTGATCAGTGTCGCGATCTTCAACTTCCTCAATCACTGGAACCAGTTCCTGCTGCCGCAGGTGCTCATGCAGGGCGACGAGGACAAGTGGGTGCTCGCCCAGGGGCTCTTCGCGCTCTCGGTCAGCCAGGGCTACGCCGGCGACTACGCCCGGCTCTTCGCCGGCCTCACCATCGCCGTGCTGCCGGTGCTCGCCGTGTACGTCATCTTCCAGCGCCAGGTGCAGTCCGGCCTCACCGCCGGCCAGCTCAAGTGATCGACCGGACCAGCTTCGCGCCGTTCGTGTTCGTCGAACACGACGACCCGCCGGTGCGCGACTGCGGCGGCCGGAGCCGTCCCCGCTACGGTCTCCTGCTGCACGGCGTGGACATGGAGCGGGCCGTGGCGACCCTCGCCCGGGCGGGGGTGCCCTGTGACGGCGACGGGTGGAACGACCTCGCCGAGCGGCTTGCCCGCCGGGAACTGCCGGACGAGGTCGACCTGCTGACCTTCGACTCCGATGCGGAGACCTTCGCGGTCACCGGCGACCGGTCGGAGCCGCTGCGTGCGTTGGGCAAGCAGCTGGGAGCGGCGTACCGGGACCTCCTGCGCACGCCGACCCGACTCCGCTCGCGTGACCGTTATTGATTATTGCTCCTCAGGCGTCCGCACGGGTTCGTGGGTGGTGCGTCGAGGATGTCGGTGAGTGGTTGAGTGAGCGTGATGTCTGTCAGACATTTTTATGTCCGACAGACATCACGGGGAAAGACCTTCCCTCCGCCGGCTCCGCGGGTTTCGTCGTTTCGCCGGTCCTGCCGTTCTGCCATTCAGGCCTTGATCCACTCGATGTCACTGATATCGCGGTGTCGGCGTGCCCAGGACAGCCCGACTTCAATGACATCGTGTTGATCTTGCGCGGGGCGCGGGGCGCGGGGCGCGGGGCGCGGGGCGCGGGGCGCGGGTGGTCAGGGGGCGGGGACGAGGAGGGCGTGCAGGGCCTCGGGGTCGGTGACCTCGGGCAGGTCCAGCGCGGCGAGCCACGCGGCCGCCGCCGCACCGTCCCCGGCCGTCCGTACGTCCGCGTCGGGCCAGCGTGACGTGACCTCGGCGCGGACTGCCACTCCCAGCGGGGTGTCGCCGGTGAGCAGGCCGCCACCGA
>NZ_JBFAMU010000389.1:0-4656 GCF_040656655.1 Micromonospora sp. NPDC049799 | reverse complement strand
GCCGCCGCGGTCCGCGCCGAGCCGGCCGCCGTGCACCGCCTGCTGGACGCGCACCTGCGCCGGCTGGAGGACGGTCTCGCCGACGCCCGCCGCGAGCTCTCCCGGATCCGCACTCTCATCGATCCCGAGGAGCAACTCGTGACCACCCGCATCGTCGTGTCCCGCGCCGCCCTGGCCGTCGCCGTGGACGCCGTCCGCTTCGCCGTCGCCACCGACCCCGACCTGCCGGTGCTCACCGGCGTGCTCCTCGACGCCGGCCCCGACGGTGTCCGGCTGGTCGCCACCGACCGCCACCGGCTCGCGGTGGCACACGCTCCCGGCCGTCTCGACGGTCCGGCCGTGGCGGTCCTCGTTCCGGTCGGGCTCGTCGACGAGGCGCGCGCCCTGCTCGACACGGGCGCCGGGAGCACTCCGGAGGCGCACCTGACCGTGACCGCCGGCACCGTCGAGGTCGCCGTGGCCGGGCGTACGGTGTCCGCCGGCGTCCTGCCGTACGACTTCCCGGACTGGCGCCGCCTGACGCGGACCGCACCGGCCGACGGCCCGGCGCACCGCGTGACCGTCGACGTGGCGGCCCTGCGCGCGGCGCTGACCGGCGCGGACGCCCCGGTGGTCCGCCGGCGGCACGAGGGGGCGGACCTGGCCGTGACGGTGCTCGGCCCGGACGGGCGGGGCGGGGTACGGCTGTTGGGCTCCGACGAGGTGGACAACCCGGCGGACGGATTCCGGGTCGGGGTGAACGGCGCGTACCTGCTCCAGGCCCTCGACGCGGCCGGCGACGGCCAACTGGTGCTGGAGCTGGACGGGCCGATCACCCCGCTGGCCGTCCGCCGCGCCGACGACGACAGGTCCTTCTCGATGCTGATGCCGATCCGGCTCTGACACCGGGCCGGGGCCCCGAGGGCCGCGACGGTAGCATCGGGAGGTTCACCTGACGTCCGGACGGAGGCGTACGGAGCAGCATGCTCGACATGGAGTTGATCCGGAAGGATCGCGACGCGGTGGCGTCCGCGCTGGCCAAGCGACTGGACCCGGCGGAGGTGACCCGCGCGCTGGACGAGATCCAGCAGCTCGACCAGCAGCGGCGCAGCCTGATCAGTGAGATCGACGGCGACCGCCAGCGCCGCAAGGCCGAGGCCCGGGCGTACGCGGAGGCCAAGCGGGCCGGCCGGGAGCCCGAGGTGGCCGCCCCGGAGGCGGGCCGCAAGCAGCTCGCCGAGCTGGAGGCCGAGCTGGACGAGGTGCAGGGCCGCCTGCGGGACCGGATGAGCGAGCTGCCCAACCTGCCCGCCGACGACGTGGTGCCCGGCGGCAAGGAGGCCAACCGGGTCGTCAGGACCTTCGGCGAGCCCCCGGCCATCGAGAAGCTCCGCGACCACGTCGAGCTGAGCCGGATGCTCGGGCTGGTCGACCACGAGCGCGGCGTCAAGCTCGGCGGCTCCGGCTTCTGGATGTACACCGGCATGGGCGCCCGGCTGGAGTGGGCGCTGCTCAACTGGCTGATCGACCAGAACGTCAGGGCCGGCTACGAGTTCCTGCTCCCGCCGCACCTGCTGCTGGACACCGCCGGGTTCGCCGCCGGGCAGTTCCCCAAGTTCTACGACGACGTCTACCACCTGGACCGGCAGTCCGCCCCGCGCGGGCAGTTCCTGCTGCCGACCTCGGAGACGGCGATCCTCGGTGCGTACCAGAACGAGATCCTGGAGACGGCGAAGCTGCCGCTGAAGGCCTTCGCGTACACGCCGTGCTACCGACGGGAGGCGGCCGGCTCGCACTCCGACGAACGCGGCACGGTCCGGGGTCACCAGTTCAACAAGGTGGAGATCTTCCAGTTCACGCTGCCCGAGCAGGCCGACGCGGCGCTGGAGGAGATGGTCACCCACGCGGAGAGCCTGGTGGAGGGCCTGGGCCTGCACTACCAGCGCACCCTGCTGGCGGCCGGCGACTCCAGCGCCTCGATGCGCAAGACCCTCGACATCGAGGTCTGGATGCCGAGCACCGGCAAGTACAAGGAGGTCTCGTCGGTCTCCTGGGGCGGTGACTACCAGGCGCGCCGGGCGGCCATCCGCTACCGCGAGCCGGGCGGCAAGCAGACCCGCTTCGTGCACACGCTCAACGGCTCGGCGCTGGCCACCAGCCGGCTCTTCCCGGCCATCCTGGAGCAGTTCCAGCAGCCCGACGGCTCGGTCGTGGTTCCGGAGGTCCTCCGCGACCGCCTGGGAACCGACCTCCTCACCCCGCGCTGAGTGTGCGCCGCCGCCGGTCCCCGGCGGCGGCGTCACCGGCGGGCGTCGAGCATCTCGTTCAGGACGGTCGCGGTGCTGATCAGCGACAGGTGGCTGAACGCCTGCGGGAAGTTGCCGATCTGCTCGCCGCTCGGGGCGATCTCCTCGGAGTAGAGACCGAGTTGGCTGCTGTAGGTCAGCATCTTCTCGAACGCCAGGCGGGCGTCGTCGAGGCGACCCGACTGGGCGAGGGCCTGCACGTACCAGAAGGTGCACATGGTGAAGGTGCCCTCGTCGCCGGGCAGGCCGTCGGGTGACGCGGCCGGGTCGTAGCGGTAGACGAGGGTGTCCGACACGAGTTCGGCGTCCATCGCCCGCAGGGTCGACTGCCACATCGGGTCGCTCGGCGTGACGAACCCGACCGCCGGCATGCTCAGCAACGAGGCGTCCAGCACGTCGGTGTCGTAGTGCTGGACGAACGCCTCCCGTCCACGATGGAATCCCCGGCTCATGATCTGGTCGTACACGGCGTCGCGGGCGGTCGCCCACCGGGACAGGTCGGCCGGGCGGCCGAGGCGCCGGGCGAGGCGGATGGCCCGGTCGAACGCCACCCACGACATGAGGCGCCCGTAGGTGAAGTCCTGGCGACCGGCCCGGGTCTCCCAGATGCCGTCCTCGGGCCGGTCCCAGTGTTCGCAGAGCCAGTTCATCATGCGAATCGTGTTCCGCCAGTGGTCGTGGGAGCTGCGCAGGCCGTGGCAGTCGGCCAGGTGCAGGCAGTTCATGGTCTCGCCGTAGATGTCGAGCTGGAGCTGGGTCGCGGCGTCGTTGCCGACCCGGACCGGGCCGGACCCGCGGTAGCCCTCCAGGTGGGGCAGCAGTTCCTCGGAGAGGTCGCGGCCACCGTCCACGCGGTACATGACCTGCACCGGTACGTGGTTCTCCTCGGCCTCCGTGACCCGGGCGTTGATCCACTCCAGGTACCGCCGCGCCTCGTCGGTGAAGCCCAGCCCGAGCAGGGCGTGCACCGAGAACGAGGCGTCGCGGATCCACGTGTAGCGGTAGTCCCAGTTCCGTTCGCCGCCGATCCGCTCGGGCAGCCCGGCCGTGGGCGCCGCGACCAGCGCGCCGGTCGGGGCGTACGTCATCAGCTTGAGTGTCATGGCGGAGCGCTCCACCATCTCCCGCCACCGCCCGGTGTAGCGGGAGCCGTCCAGCCAGCGCCGCCAGAAGTCCCGGGTCTCGGTGAACAGCTCCTCGACCTCGTCGGGGCGCACAACGCGCAGCGGCTGAGCGGGCCCGGCATGGATGACCACGCCCCCGACGTCCCCCTCGTTCAGGGTGCCGACGACGCGGACGCCGCCCTCCTCGCGGACGAAGCTGCCTTCGTCGAGGAGCGGTCCGGCCTGCCGGATCGGGTTGACGGTGAGGCAGAGGTCCGGGGCCCGGAAGACCGTGCCCTGTCCGGTGAACTCCACCGTGTGGGTCTGCCGGCCGTAGTCGAACCGTGGCTGGCAGTCCATCCGCAACGTCATGGTGCCCCGGACGATGCGGAGCATCCGGACGATCGTGTGCCGGTCGGTCACCGTCTCGCCGGTGACCGGCATGAAGTCGACCAGTTCGGCGACGCCGTCGGCACTGAGGAACCGGGTGATCAGGATCGGTGTGCCGGGCAGGTAGAGCTGCTTGCAGACGTGGTCGACCCCGTGCGGGCTGATCGCGAAGTGTCCGCCGCGTCGCCGGTCGAGCAGACCGGCGAACAGGCTGGGCGAGTCGAAACGGGGCGCGCAGAACCAGTCGAGCGTGCCGTCCCGGGACACGAGCGCGGCCGTCTGCAGGTCCCCGATCAGGCCGTGATCCTCCACCGCGGGGTACGTGTCCATCACAGCCTCCCCAGGCCTCGCGTGGCGAACGCAGCGTTACCCGTTGAGACGGGTCGCACACGCTCCTGCGCGGCCGGGGCGGCGTCAGGCGGCGAGGGCCTTCAGGCGGCGGGTGAGGTCCTCGCCGTCGAGGAACCCCTGGTGCACGACCTTTCCGGTGCGGTCGATGATGACGAAGGTGCTCTGCTCGACGATCTCGAAACGCCGCCACAGCGCGCCGGACCGGTCGTCGAGCTGCGGAACGCCGGCCAGTTCGAACTCGGTCACGAAGTCCTTCATCGCGCGCTGCTCGCCGAGGCCGGCGACACCGATGACCGGCACGGTGTCCCGGTACGCCGGTGCCACCTCGGCGACCGTCCACGCCTGGGACGCGCAGGTGGCGCACCACGGCGCCCAGAACCACAGCACCACCGGCCGGCCGGCCAGCGCTCCGGTGTCGAAGGGCGCGCCGTCGAGGGTCCTCGCGGTGAAGCGCAGGGTCTCCGGCACAGCGACCGGCGCCGCCACCGCCGAGGGCGAGCCGGTCGTCGGCGCCGCGGTCGCCGCGG
>NZ_JBFAMU010000388.1:0-4673 GCF_040656655.1 Micromonospora sp. NPDC049799 | reverse complement strand
GGACCGACTCCCGTGCCGGCCCGAGCAAGCCGCGTCGCCGCGCCCAGCGCTCGAAGACCAGCGTCGCGAAGGGCGGCACCGCGCAGGCCAGGGCCACCCCGGTGGTCAGCAGGCTCCACCGGTGCAGGCGGGCCACCGCCAGGACCAGCACGCCGTACGCCACGAACAGCCCGCCGTGGATCGGGCCGAAGATCTGCACGCCCAGCTCGTTGGCCGGCGGGCCGTACTTGACCGCCATCCCGGCCAGCAGGGCCGCCCAGGAGATCGCCTCGGCGATCGCCGCCACGACGAACAGCCGGGTCACCTTCTCGCGCATCGCCGCTCCCCCACCTCTCGCGCGAGCCATGCTAGCCGGGGCCGGCGGCACAGCCCGGTGCGACCGGCCGGTGCGCGACGGGGATCACCAGGGCCGTCCGTGGGTACCTGGAGGGAACTTCGGGTCTTTCCCCCACCCGGTGTCACGTGCGAGGTTAGGGGGTACCAGCGGTGACAGGGTGGTGACCATGGGCGAGGAAGTCGGCGTTCGGACGTTCAGCCGGGAGGACCGGGCCCGCTACCGCGACAAGGTTCGCCGCTGCCTCGACGTCTTCGCCGAGATGTTGCGCGAGTCGCGGTTCGACGTGGACCGGCCGATGACCGGGCTGGAGATCGAGCTGAACCTGGTCGGCGACGACTTCATGCCGACCATGAAGAACACCGACGTGCTGGCGGCGGTCTCCGACCCGGATTTCCAGACCGAGCTGGGCCAGTTCAACGTGGAGATCAACGTCGCGCCGCGCCGGCTGGCCGGCACGGGCATTGCGGAGTTCGAGGAGCAGGTCCGGGCCAGCCTCAACGCCGCCGAGGAGAAGGCCCGCACGGTCGGCGCGCACATGGTGATGATCGGCATCCTGCCGACGCTGCGCCCGGAGCACCTGACCGCGGAGACGCTGTCCGCCAACCCCCGCTACAAGCTGCTCAACGAGCAGATCTTCGCCGCGCGGGGGGAGGACCTGCGGATCGCGATCAACGGGGTGGAGCGGCTCGCGGTCACCGCCGACACGATCACCCCGGAGGCGGCCTGCACCAGCACCCAGTTCCACCTCCAGGTCGCACCGGACCAGTTCGCCGACTACTGGAACGCCGCCCAGGCCATCGCCGGCATCCAGGTGGCGCTCGGTGCGAACGCGCCGCTGTTCTTCGGCCGGGAGCTGTGGCGGGAGACCCGGGTGCCGCTGTTCGAGCAGGCCACCGACACCCGCTCCGAGGAGATCAAGGCCCAGGGCGTACGCCCCCGGGTGTGGTTCGGCGAACGCTGGATCACCACGGTGTTCGACCTGTTCGAGGAGAACGTGCGCTACTTCCCGGCGCTGCTGCCGGTGTGCGACCCGGAGGACCCGGCGGAGACCCTGCACACCGGCGGTGTGCCGAGGCTCGGTGAGCTGCGGCTGCACAACGGCACCATCTACCGGTGGAACCGCCCGGTGTACGACGTGCTGCGCGGCCGACCGCACCTGCGGGTGGAGAACCGGGTGCTGCCGGCCGGCCCGACGGTCGTCGACACCGTCGCCAACGGCGCCTTCTACTTCGGGCTGGTCCGGGCGCTCGCCGAGGCGGACCGACCACTGTGGTCGCAGATGTCGTTCAGCGCCGCCGAGGAGAACTTCACCGCCTGCTCCCGGCACGGTATCGACGCGCAGGTGTACTGGCCGGGCCTGGGCTACCTGCCGGCGACCGAGCTGGTGCTGCGGCGGCTGCTGCCGCTGGCCCACCACGGCCTGGACCGGTGGGGTGTCGACCCGGCGGAGCGGGACCGACTGCTCGGGATCATCGAGCAGCGCTGCCTCACCGGCCGCAACGGCGCGAGCTGGCAGGTGGAGACCCTGCACCGGCTGGAGTCCGCCGACCACCTGGACCGCCCGGAGGCGCTGCGCGAGGTGGTCCGGCACTACGTGACGCTGATGCACAGCAACCGCCCGGTGCACGAGTGGCCGCTGCCCTGACCGGCGGCGGTACGCCGCCCCGTCCGCCCCGGCGGACGCCGGCGGTCGGCGGTCGGCGGGACGCGGGCGCCGGTCGGTAACCCGGTCCGGACGCTGTCGAGCTGATGTCGTGAGTGGATCAGCCCGGTGGTGGTCGTGAACGGATCAGCCGGCCTGATGTCGTCAACAAGTCAGCTCGACAGCGTCCGCGAAGACCACGATTCGCGGAAACGGCCGCTACGAGACAGCCGTTCAGGGGCGATTCGGGCCGGGACCGGGCCACTCCCGCTCCGCCGGCCGGTCCCATGGTGACGGGTCGTCACGCAGCCGGCTGTAGAGCAGGCCGTCCCACCAACGGCCGGCCCGGAACTCGGCGGCGCGGACGACGCCCTCGAGCTGGAACCCTGCCCGCTCCAGGGCCTGCTGCTCGGCCACGTTCTCCGGATGGGTGCCGGCCTGGATCCGCTGTGCCGGGGTGTGCAGGAACAGGTAGTCGCAGAGCAGCGCCTGCGCGCGCCATCCGATTCCCCGTCCCCGCCACGGTGGCAGCAGGGCGACGCCTATCTCCCAGTAGCCCGCCGTCCCGCCGTACACCCCGTGGTGGAAGCCGACGAAGCCAGCGGCGGCCTCCTCGGCCTCGACCTCGACGACGAGCCGGCCGTCCTTCTCACCCAGCCAGGCATCCGTGGCGTAGCGGCGTTCCGCCGCGCCGGGGTCGCGGAAGCCGTGCCAGTCCGGGCCGAGCAGGCCGGGCTCGACGGCGAACCGGCGGAACATCGCCAGATCCGGCTCGGTGACCGGGCGTAGCCGGACCCCGTCGCGCCGGACCTCCGCACCGATCTCCGAAGAACCACCACCCGGGACCATCAGGCCACCCTAGCCAACCCGCCCGCTGTCACACCGTGAGGAGGACCTTGGTGCAGTCGTCCTGCTTCTTCTGGAAGATCCGGTAGCCCTTGGGGGCGTCCTTGAGCTTCATGTGGTGACTCACGACGAAGCTCGGGTCGATATCGCCACGCCGGATGCGCTCCAGGAGCGGGCGCGTGTAGCGCTGCACGTGGCACTGCCCCGTGCGCATGGTCAGCGAGCGGTTCATGAACGCGCCCATCGGGAACTTGTCGACCAGCCCGCCGTACGCGCCGATGACCGACACCACCCCGCCGCTGCGGCAGGCGAGGATGGCCTGGCGCAACGCGAACGGCCGCTCGGTCTCCGTGCGGGTGGCCTGCTTGGCCCGGTCGTACGCGTACACGCCGGCGTTGCCGTGGTGTCCCTCCAGACCGACCGCGTCGATGCAGGCGTCCGGCCCACGGCCCGCGGTCATCTCGTCGAGGGCGTCCCGCACGTCGGTGTCCTCGTAGTTGATCGTCTCCGCGCCGGCGTGCTCGGCGGCCAGGCGCAGCCGGTACGGGTACCGGTCGATGACGATCACCCGTGCGGCGCCGAGCAGGCGGGCGCTGGCGGCGGCGAGCAGTCCCACCGGGCCGGCCCCCCACACCGCGACCACGTCCCCGTTCGTGATGTCGCACATCTCCGCACCCATGAACCCGGTCGGGAAGACGTCGGCGAGCATCACCGCCTGGTCGTCGGTGACGTCGTCGGGAAGCTTCTGCGGCCCGACGTCGGCGAACGGCACGCGGACGTACTCGGCCTGACCTCCGGCGTACCCGCCGAACAGGTGGGAGTAGCCGAAGATGGCCGCCGGCGAGTGACCCATGATCTTCTCCGCGGCCCGGGCGTTCGGGTTGGAGTTCTCGCAGACCGAGTAGAGCCCCCGCTGGCAGGAGTTGCAGTGCCCGCAGGCGATCGGGAACGGCACGACGACCCGGTCGCCGCGGCGCAGGTTGCGCACCTGCGGGCCGACCTCCACGACCTCGCCCACGAACTCGTGGCCGAGGATGTCGCCCTTGCGCATCGCCGGGACGTAGCCGTGGTAAAGGTGCAGGTCGGAGCCGCAGATGGCGGTCCTGGTGACGCGGACGATCGCGTCGCGGGCGTTCATGATGGTGGGGTCGGGCACGGTGACGACCTTGACGCTGTCCTTGCCCATCCAGGCGGTGGCCCTCATCGGTTGCCTTCCTCTGTGTTCACCGGCGGCCGGTCGGCAACGGTTGCGCCGGGCGCTGGTTGACCTGCTGGCGGATCGACATGCCGTCGGGGTTGCCCTCCGAGCGCACCACCTCGCCGGCTTCCAGCACCTGCTTGAACCGGCGCAGGTCGTCGCGGACCTGCTGCTCCGGCTCCTCGCCGAAGAGCTTGGCCACCGCCCGGCCGAGGGCTCCGGCCGGTGGGGCGTACCGCAGGTGCACCCGCACCTCGGTGCCGCGGTCGCCGGGCGCCGGCTCGAACCGCACCCGGCCCGCGTTCGGCACCCGCGCGCCGGGCAGCGACCGCCACGCCAGCCGCCGGTTCGGTTGGTCCTCGACGATCTCCGCGTCCCACTCGACGAACCGGTTGGCCGGGCCACGGGCGACCCAGTGGGTCCGGCGCAGGTCGTCGGTGCGGACCGACTCCAGGTGGAACATGAAGCGCGGCAGGTTCTCCAGGTCGCGCCAGAACCGGTACGCCTCGGCCGGTGAGCGGTTGACGGTCACGGACATCCGTACCTCGATCACCCGCCGCCAGGCCCGCCGGGCGCGTCCGGCGCGGACGGCGGCGAGCAGGTCCAGGGCCGCCACTCCCCCGACCACGGCGGTGGTGAGCGCCACCCGG
>NZ_JBFAMU010000387.1:0-4675 GCF_040656655.1 Micromonospora sp. NPDC049799 | reverse complement strand
CGACGGAGGACGGCCGGGTCGCGCCCGGCGTCGGTCCGGCCGAGCGGGACAGCGGGGGCGACGGGTCGGACGGGCTCGCCGTCGGGGAACCGACCGACGGGGTCGCCGAAGGTGCCGGGGTGGCGTCGGCACCACCGGGCAGCAGGCCGTCGACCAGATCCCCGACACCTCCGAGGAGGTCACCGACCGGGCCGGTGGAGCCGGACGGCGTCGGGGCGGGAGCGAGCGCCAGGATGAGGGCGAGTACGGCGGCGGCGGGCATGAATCACCTCGGAGGAGATCAATGTCCGGGGCACCGTACCGCAGACCGGTGATCAAGTGGTGACGGCGTGACACGCCCCGGTCGTCCGGCGAGGCCGGACGACCGGGGCGCGCGGACGCCGCCGGTCGCGGTCGACGTCAGAGCGGCAGACCGCCGACCTGCGTGTTGATCCAGGACCGGATCGAGGGCAGGTCGCCGTAGATGGACGGTCCGGTGGCGCACGTCGAGTTGTTGTTGCCGGAGCGGCTGGTCGCGCCGATCAGGTTCCACACCCCGTTGATTTTGCGGACCTGCGGGCCGCCGGAGTCGCCGTAGCAGGCGCCGGAGTTCCCGCCGGTGTTGTTGGTGCAGATCTCGTACGGGCCGTTGATGCCGATGCAGCGGCTGTCCGACACGATCGACGTGTCCAGTTCGTGTGCGACGGTCGGCGCGGAGCCGCAGCCCCGGTACGGGCAGGTCAGGCCCCAGCCGATGATCCGGGTGGCGGTGCCGACCGCGCCGGAGGTGCTGGGGATCGGTGCCGGTGCGTACCCGACCGAGCTGGAGAGTTGCAGCAGCTTGACGTCGATCGTCGGGTGGCTGACCGACCGGGTCACGCCGACCACCGTGCCGCCGCTGGTGCGGTTGACGCTGCCGACCCGCACCGACGAGGGCGTGGAGCAGTGCCGCGCGGTGACCACCCAGTTGGCCTTGACGAGGGTGCCGGTGCAGCCGGAGGTGTAGACCAGCCACGGGTAGTTCTCGGTGGCCGGTCGACCGCCGACGACGAACGGCGTGACGTCGAAGTCGTACGCGCCGGCGGGTGCCGCCTGCGACGCGGCCAGGCTGCCGGCGAAGAGCGAGTTGACCCGGCTCGCCTCGGTGGAGCTGGGGTACGCGTTGCGGCACGAGATCGGCGCGCTGCTGCCGGACATCAGGTCGGAGCAGAGGCCGGTACGCCGGTCGGGCAGCCCGAGGATGTGGCCGAACTCGTGGCTGGCGATGCGGGTGCGGTCGTACCCCTGGTTGACGGCGGTCCAGCCCATCCAGATCCGGCCGGAGCCGAGGCCGGTCACCTGCGCCCGCGGCCACCCGCTGTCGACATAGATGGTCACGCTGGCCGGGGTGCCGGGGACCAGCCGGACGTTGGTGACCCGACTGTTCCAGATCTGGGCGGCCTGGTCGAAGTTGGTGCGGAACTCGCCGGCCCGGCTGGCGTCGTAGTAGACGGTGCGGGCGGCGGAGGCGGGCGCGCCGGTGGCGACCTGCACCCCGGCCGCCGCCAGCACCGCCGCCAGCACGGCACCGGCCGCGCGCAGCAGTTGTCGTCGGATCATCACGCACTCCCCTGCGGTGATCGGCGGCCCGAGGCCGCCCACTCATTGATGTGCGTGAATGTTAGATCGAGAAGTCTCGATGTCCGACATACCGGAAGCGTCATACCGACGCCGCCGCCGACCCCGATCTCGACCCCGGTCGTCAGCTGTTACCCGGCCGTTACGGCTCGGCGAAGGTCCGGTGGCGTAGCCGCTCCACCGTGGAGCCCACACCGCTACGGCGACGCGGCCGGAGGGTGGTGACACAGGAGATAGACCGAGGAGGGCATCATGCGGATCAGGAGTGGACTGACGGTCCTGGTGGTCGTGCTCGCCGGACTGGCCGCCGGTGGCGGCACGGCCGGCGCGGGCACGGCGACGACGGGCAGCACGACGGGTACGACGAGGGCCGCGGCGACCGGGTCGCCGTACTGCGGGATCACCTGGGGCAGCGCGGAGAAGACCGCCGGCGAGCTGAGCGGCGCGCCCCTGGTCGCGGTGCGCGCCGGCCGGCACGACTGCTTCGACCGGGTGGTGTTCGAGTTCGCCGGTGCGGTCGAGGGCTACTCGATCGCGTACGGGGAGACCTGGACCGACGGCGAAGGGCTGGCGCTGTCGCCGTACACCGCCGGGGACCAACTGCTGCGGGTGTCGTTGCGGGCCCCGGCGTACGACGACGACCACCTGGCCACCGTGCCGTACCGGGTCGGCGACCGCGCGGCGAACGTCCTGCGGTACCGCACCCTGCGGGACGTGGTGTTCGGCGGCAGCTTCGAGGGCTACACGACCTTCGCCGTCGGGGTACGAGCCCGGCTGCCCTTCCGGGTGTTCGTGCTGGCCGGCCCCGGCACGCACAGCAGGATCGTGCTCGACGTCGCCCACCAGTGGCAGGAGTAGGTCACGTGACCGACCCGGGCGGGCCCTCCACACCGGCCGTTCCGGCAGGTCACGGCGGGCCCGCCCGGCGCTACGCTGACGGCATGGACGGCCGCCTGCTGGTGGTCGAGGACGACGCCTCCATCCGGGAGGTCGCCGCCCTCGGCCTGCGCCGGGCCGGCTTCGGAGTGGAGACCGCCGTCGACGGGCGCGCGGGCCTGGCGGTGTGGCGGTCGCGTCCGGTCGACCTGATCGTGCTCGACGTGATGCTGCCCGGCCTGGACGGCCTGGAGGTGTGCCGGGAGATCCGCCGCACCAGTCAGGTGCCGATCCTCATGCTCACCGCCCGCACCGACACCGTGGACGTGGTGGTCGGTCTGGAGTGCGGCGCGGACGACTACCTGCGCAAGCCGTTCGACCTGCCGGAGCTGGTCGCCCGGGTGCGCTCGGTGCTGCGTCGGGTCACCGGGCCGACGGCCCACACGACGATCGAGGTGGGTGGGCTGACCATCGACCCGGCGGGTTTCACCGCCCGCCGGGACGGACGCGAGCTGCCGCTGACCGCCACCGAGTTCCGGTTGCTGCTGGAGCTGGCCCGCCGCCCCGGCCAGGTCTTCACCCGCGAGCTGCTGCTGGAACAGGTGTGGCAGCACGGCTTTCTCGGCGACTCCCGGCTGGTCGACGTGGCGGTGCAACGCCTGCGGGCGAAGGTCGAGGTGGACCCCGCGCACCCCCGGTTGATCCGGACCGTCCGCGGGGCCGGCTACAAGCTGTCCGCGACCTGAGCCGGGTGCCGGGATGCGGGCGACGGGAGCGGTGGCGCCGGGTCGACTGCGCCGCCGGCTGACCGTCGCCTTCCTCCTCGTGGCCGGAGTCTCCGCCGGGTTGCTCGCCGGTGGCGCGTACCTGCCGCTGCGGCAGGCCCGCTTCGACGGCTCACTCCAGCAGGCCGCGGCCGACGCCCGCTACCAGCTGGTCCTGGCCGGACAGTTCGTGCCGTTGACCGAGCAGCGCCGCACCGACCTGCTGACCAGCTTCGAGGGCAGCGGCCGGCACGTGGTGCTCATCGACGGCGAGGCGTACCCGTCGCACCCCGGGTACGCGCCGTCGTTGGGGGCGCGGCTGCGGGCCACGGTCGCGGCCGGCCAGCTCGGGTACGAGCGGACCGCGCCGGAGGTACGACCCCGGCTGCTCACCGTCGGCGGGCGGGTGCCGGGCTCCACCGCCGAGCTGTACGTGGTCACGGTCGAGGACGACATCGCCGCCGGCCTCGACCAGCTGCGTACCGCGCTGCTGGCCGGCTGGGTGTCGGTGGTGCTGCTCGCCGCCGGGGTGGGTCATCTGCTGGCCCGACGGACGCTGGAGCCGGTCGGCCGGGCCAGTCTCGCCGCACGGGCGCTCACCGAGGGGTTGCTCGACACCCGGCTGCCGGTGCGCGGGCGGGACGAGTTCAGCGCGTGGGCGGCGTCGTTCAACGAGATGGCCGAGGCGCTGGAGGGGAAGATCGAGGCGCTGTCCCGCGCCCAGGACCGGGAGCGGCGGTTCACCGCCGACGTCGCGCATGAACTGCGTACGCCGGTCACCGCCCTGGTGGCCGCGGCGTCGCTGCTGCGCGACCACCTGGACCAGCTCCCCACCGACGCCCGGCGGCCGGCGGAGCTGCTGGTCACCGACGTGGTGCGGCTACGCCGTCTGGTGGAGGACCTGATGGAAATCTCCCGCCTGGACGCCGGCCGGGAGGTCGTCACCGTCGTCCCGGTCGACGTCACGGCCCTGCTGCGCGGGCTGGCACGGCAGCGCGGCTGGGTGGACCGGGTCACGGTCACCGGACCGTCCACCACCCTGCCCACCGACCCGCGCCGGCTGGAACGGATTCTCGCGAACCTCGTCGCCAACGCGGTGGAGCACGGCGGTGGCGAGGCCCGGGCCACCGTCACGACCACCGGCCCGTCCGTCGTCGTCGAGGTCGGCGACGAGGGGCCCGGCATCCCCGCCGACCACCTGCCCCGGATCTTCGACCGCTTCCACAAGGTGGACGCGGCCCGGTCGGGACGGGGCAGCGGCCTGGGGCTGGCCATCGCGTGGGAGAACGCGCGCTTGCTCGGCGCACGGCTGGACGTGCGCAGCGCGCCGGGCGCGGGCACGTGCTTCACGCTGGAGCTGCCGACCGCCGGAGGCGAACCGGGCGGTGCGCGATGAGGCGCCGTACCGTCGCGGTGGTGGCGGCCGTCGCTCTCCTGGC
>NZ_JBFAMU010000386.1:0-4682 GCF_040656655.1 Micromonospora sp. NPDC049799 | reverse complement strand
CCGAGCACCGCGTCCTCGGCCCCGGGAGCCGGCTCGTCGCCGGATGGCAGCGGCAGGGCCAGCCACCAGCGCAACGCGTCGACCAGCAGGGCCCGCAGGTCGGTGGGGGAGAGGTCGGCGAACGCCTCCGCCGCCGGCGGGCCGAGCAGGGCGTGCCCGCCCTGGTGCAGGATGCTGCGGTCCAGCCCGTACCAGAAGCGGCCGTCCTCGACGGGCCGCTCGCCCGGCGACCAGGTGACCCGGAACGGCATCCGGGCGCCGGTGTTCAGCTCGACCTCGAAGCCGGGCTCCGGGGTGCCGGAGCGGGCCACGTCCCGGCGGTAGACGACCAGTTCCAGGCCGCGCGCGGGGCACGGCAACGCCTCGTGCCGCAGTGCGCCCACCACTGCGCGCTTCCGCCCGTCGTCCAGGGCCGCCGCGCAGACCAGGGCCACATCGACGTCGCTGCGCCCCGGCTGGTACGCGTCCAGCGCCACGGAACCGGCCGCGTAGGCCCCGACGAGGTCGTCGCCGAGCACCGCGCGGGCCCGGACGACCAGCGCGGCGAGGTAGTCCTGAACGGCCTGGTCCACGTCAGTCCTCCGGCGACTCGGACCAGGCGGTGCCGGCGGGCAGGTACCAGGCCGGCCGTCCCTCGTCCGACGCGGCCGGGGCCGGCGCGTGTTCCCCGGCCTCCAGCGCCTTCTCGGTGATGCCCAGCGCGTGCGCGATGACCACCCGGGCGTGCCGGTCCAGCGTCGGCAACGCGTCCGGCGGGAACCACCCGACGGCCACCGACTCGTCGTCGTTCACCCGGGCCGTGCCGCCGAGCAGGTGGCAGAGGAAGCCGAGGTTGAGGAACTCGCAGCGGTCCCCGTTGGGGTAGGTGTGCGGGCGGGCGACGACGCTGCTCAGTCGGGCCGGCTCGACCTCCAGGCCGGTCTCCTCCCGGACCTCCCGCACGACGGCGGTGGCCGGTTGCTCGCCCGGCTCGACGATGCCGCTGATGACCGACCAGCGCCCGTCGTCGGCCCGCTGCCCGAGCAGCAGCTCGCCGGCGTCGTTGCGGACGACGGCGCTGACGCTCGGAAGCCAGAGCAGCTCGGTGCCGATGTGTCGGCGTATGCGGTGGATGTACTCCGGTACGGCCATCCGGCGATCCTATGCGGGCCCGACGGCACGCCCCATCGCGTGGCCGACGGGACGACCGCTCACCAGGCCAGCGTCAGACGCACCCGCTCGTACTCCTTCGTCAGCTCGTCGTCGATCCGTGCGGAGCGGGCCTCGGTGAGGGTGACCAGGGCCCCCTGCCACCCCCGTTGCTCGAGCATGAGCCGGCGCAGCCCCGTCGGCGGGTGCGTGGAGAACAGTGACGCTTCCTCGCGCACCGAGAGCTGACGCAGCTGGGGCAGCCGGGCCGCTGCGGCTGTGCGAGCCTCGGCCACCGCGGTCCGCCATCGCTGCGGCCCGTGTCCGTTGCGGGCCTCCCGGCGCACGGTCTGGTGCAGCGACTCCATCCGCAGCAGACCGTCCAGCAGGTCGGTCGCCGCTGTCGAGCCCGCCGCCTTCGCGGCCATCTCGTCGGCGAGGTACTCGGCGCGCTGGCTGTCCCGCAGGGCGACGCACACCAGGGCCAGGTGCAGGGCGAAGAGCAACCGGGCGAGGATCCACTGGAAGATCTTTCCCAGGGCGGCGCCGACTGTCTCCAGCAGGCCACCCCGGATCGTCTGCACCGGTCGGACCAGGTCCGCCGCCGAGCCGAGAATGGTGAAGGCGGGTTGGGTGAGCAGCATCCGACGCGGGTCGCCGTTGACGAAGTGGCCGAGTTCGTGACCGAGCAGGGCCACACGTTCCTGCGGCCCCAGTGCGCCCCAGTACGGCAGTCCCAGACAGAGCACCCGCCGTCGCCGGATGCCGAACGTCCCGGCGTACGCGTTGAGGTCGTCGCTCACCCCGATGACGTGCGGCACGGGCGCACCCGTCACCGAGGCCACCTCGTCCACCAGGGCGAACAGTTCCGGTGCCCGGTCGCGGGACAGCACCTCGACGTCCGGGCCGATCCGTCCGAACCGGGGACGCAGCCCGATCGCGAGCGCGATCAGCGGCACACCGAGCACGGTCTGCGGGCTCGGAAAGGGAAACGCGACGACCAGCCAGAGCCCGGTGACCCCGAGCGTGACGACCGAGGTCAGCAGCAGGGCGGAGGCGAGCAGGACGAACACCGTCGCGAGGTCGGCACCCGTCGTGCCGAGTGGGCGCCCCAGGAGTCGCTCGAACTGGCGCCGGATCATCCGGTACCCGAGACGGTGCGTCCACCGGTCCAGCCACGCCCAGCCGAACAGCGGCCCCGTCCGGTCGGCGTCGTACGCGTCGAGGTTCCACTCGCAGGCGGGACACCAGGGCACTGCGTCGAGCTGCGAGACCGTCGCGGTGCCGCAGGCCGGGCAGAGCCGGCTGCCCGCCTCTGTGTCGATCATGAGGGTCGATTCTGGTGAGATCGCCCACCGATCGGAAGTGGCCGTTCAGCCGACCTCCGGCTCCGGCGTGCACCGGCGTCATCCGGACGTCGTCTTCAACCGTTTTCGCTGTTCGCGCCCCTACCGCCGGGAGCGCCTCTACTGTGGAGATCATCGGCGCTTGCGGTGTTCCGGTGGCGTCCGGATGCGTCGCGGTGCACAGTGATCGCATGAGTGACAGCGGAAGCGGTGGCCACTACTACTGGTGCACCCGACACCACCGGGTCGAGACCGATGCCGACGTGTGCCCCGCCCGGCACGTTCTCGGCCCGTACGCCTCACCGGCGGACGCGGAGAACGCGCTCCAGCAGGTGCGGGAGCGCAACGAGGCATGGGACGCCGAGGACGCCCGCTGGGCCGGGGAGGGCAGATAGGCGGCGCGGGACGGCCCGCGCCGAGGTACTCCGTGCTCCGCGAGGGCGAAGCACGCCCCTAGGAGGGAACCGAGATGGCCGAAGCACAGCAGGCCACCACCCGCCCGGCCGCCCGGCGCAGCACCGCGAAGAAGACCGCCGCGGCGGAGCGAACCGCGGGCGGGACCCGCCCGTCCACCTCCACCTCCGCGAAGCGGGCGCCGGCCACGAAGGCGGCCGGTTCCGCCGGCCGTGCCCTGACGAAGAAGTCCCCCGTCGCGAAGAAGACCACCGCCGCGAAGACGACGACTGCCGCGAAGACGACCGCGGCGAAGAAGGCGACCGCGGCGAAGAAGACGACGGCCGCGAAGAAGACCACGGCCGCGAAGAAGACGACGGCCGCGAAGAAGACGACCGCGGCGACGGCGCCCGCGAAGAAGGCCGCGACGAAGGCCACCGCCACCGCGAAGAAGGCCACCGCCACCGCCAAGAAGACGACCGCCGCGACGAAGACGACGGCGGCGAAGAAGACGGCCGCGGCGAAGAAGACGGCGACGGCGAAGAAGACCACGGCGGCGAAGAAGGCCCCCGCGAAGACCTCCACGGCCGCCCGCAAGGTCACCTCGACGGCGAAGAAGACCGCCGCCAAGAAGGCGCCCGGGAAGAAGGCGCCGGCCAGGAAGGCCCCCGCGACCCGCCCCGGCGGCACGGCCACCGCCACGAAGGCCCCGGCGCGGAAGGCGACGTCGAACGCCACGGCCCGCAAGGCCACGGCGAAGAAGGCCCCCGCGAAGAAGACTGTCGCCGCGAAGACCCCCGCGAAGAAGGTCACCGCCCGCAAGACCCCGGCCCGGCCGGTCGCCGCACGGGCCACCACGCCCCGGGGCGTACGCGCGACCGCCCGCAAGGCCACCGGCTGACCCGAGCCGCTCCCGCGGGACGTGCCGGCGGTCGAGGACCGGCGCGTCGTCGGAGGGCGGATCGTGCGCCGCGCTGTCAGGATGGGCGGCGTGGTGATCAGACGCGTCCTCGCCCCCCGCATCGACTTCGGCGCCCTGCGCCGCGAACTGGACCTGGCCGAGAGCTTCCCGGCCGCCGCGCAGCGGGAGGCGGACGAGGCGGCGTCCGCGCCGCCCCGACCGGCCGTCGACCGCACCGACGTCCCGTTCGTCACCGTCGACCCCGCCGG
Source organism: Micromonospora sp. NPDC049799 (assembly GCF_040656655.1). Classification (NCBI taxonomy): domain Bacteria; kingdom Bacillati; phylum Actinomycetota; class Actinomycetes; order Micromonosporales; family Micromonosporaceae; genus Micromonospora; species Micromonospora sp. NPDC049799. The sequence goes on along the minus strand of NZ_JBFAMU010000386.1, from coordinate 645 downwards.
CTCGCGGGACCTCGACCAGGCGATGCACCTCGCGCGCCGTCCGGGTGGCGGGTTCCGGGTGACGTACGCGATCGCCGACGTCGCCGCCCACGTACGCCCCGGGGGCCCGCTGGAGGAGGAGACCTGGCGGCGCGGGCAGACCATCTACCTGCCCGACGGCACGGTGCCGCTGCACCCGAAGACGCTCAGCGAGGCTGCGGCCAGCCTGCTGCCCGACGTCGACCGGGCCGCCGTGGTGTGGACGATCGACCTGGACGCCGACGGCGCGACCGTCGCCGTCGACATCGAGCGTGCCCTGGTGCGCAGCCGCGCCCAACTGGACTACGTCACGGTGCAGGCGGATGCCGACGCCGGCCGCCTGCCCGAGCCCCTCGCCCTGCTGCCCGAGATCGGCGCGCTGCTCACCATCCGGGGCCTGCGCCGCGGCGCGATCAACCTGCCGCTGCCGGAGCAGGACGTCGAGCCCGACGGCGACGGCTGGCGGCTGGTGCTGCGTGGCCCGGTGCCGATGGAGGAGCACAACGCCCAGATCTCCCTGCTCACCGGGATGGCCGCCGCCGACATCATGCTCGCCGGCCGGATCGGCCTGCTGCGGACGATGCCGGCGCCGAAGCCGGAGGCGGTGCAGCGGCTGCGCACCGCCGC
>NZ_JBFAMU010000385.1:0-4750 GCF_040656655.1 Micromonospora sp. NPDC049799 | reverse complement strand
CTGCTCGCCTTCCCGTTCCTGGTCGGGCTCTCCCGCTGGTTCGCCCGTGCGTCCGCCGCCGCGTACCGGCGTACCCGGGAGCCGGCGCAGCGCGTCGTCGGCCGCGCCACCGGACCAGTCCTCCGGCGCGGCGAAGACCGCGGTGGGTACGACCACCGCCCGCAGGTACGCGAACAGGGGCCGGACCGCGTGCTCCAGTGCCAGCGAGTGCCGGGCCGTGCCGCCGGTGGCGCCGATCAGCACCGGCCGGTCGACCAGTGCCCCGGCGTCGACCACGTCGAAGAAGGACTTGAAGAGCCCGTTGTACGAGGCGGTGAAGATCGGGGTGACGGCGATCAGACCGTCCGCGCCGGTCACCGTGTCGAGGGCCTGCCGCAGCGCGGGCGACGGAAAGCCGGTGAGCAGGTTGTTGACGATGTCGTGGGCGTGTTCCCGCAGGTCGACCGACCGGACCTCGACGGTGGCGCCCCGCCGGGCCAGCTCGTCGCGGGAGGCCGCGGCGAGCTGGTCGGCGAGCAGGCGCGTGGAGGACGGCTGGGACAGCCCGGCCGAGACCACGGCGAGGGTACGGCGGCTCATCGACCCGCCTCGCTCCCCGCGCCGGCGAGGTCACCGGTGACGGCGTCGTCGCCGGACCGGGCGGCGACCTCGGCGGCGGCGACCAGGGAGGCGTGGGTCGGTGCGGCCGGCACGTGGGCCGGGCGCAGCGACTCGAACTCCTTGCGCAGCACCGGGACGACCTCCTCACCCAGGATGTCGAGCTGCTCCAGCACCGTCTTCAGCGGCAGGCCGGCGTGGTCGACGAGGAACAGTTGGCGCTGGTAGTCACCGACGTAGTCGCGGAAGCCCAGAGTGCGGTCGATGACCTGTTGCGGGCTGCCCACGGTCAGCGGGGTCTGGGAGGTGAACTCCTCCAGCGACGGCCCGTGGCCGTAGACGGGGGCGTTGTCGAAGTACGGGCGGAACTCCCGCACCGCGTCCTGCGAGTTGCGCCGCATGAACACCTGTCCGCCGAGCCCGACGATGGCCTGGTCCGGGGTGCCGTGGCCGTAGTGGGCGAAGCGCTGCCGGTAGAGACCCACCATCCGCTGGGTGTGCTCCTTCGGCCAGAAGATGTGGTTGGCGAAGAAGCCGTCGCCGTAGTAAGCGGCCTGCTCGGCGATCTCCGGACTGCGGATCGAGCCGTGCCAGACGAACGGCGGCACCCCGTCGAGCGGGCGCGGCGTCGAGGTGAAGGACTGCAACGGCGTACGGAAGCGGCCGGACCAGTCGACCACGTCCTCGCGCCACAGCCGGCGCAGCAGGTCGTAGTTCTCGATCGTCAGCGGGATGCCGTTGCGGATGTCCTGCCCGAACCACGGGTACACCGGCCCGGTGTTGCCCCGGCCCATCATCAGGTCCACCCGGCCGTCGGCCAGGTGCTGGAGCATCGCGTAGTCCTCGGCGATCTTCACCGGGTCGTTGGTGGTGATCAGCGTGGTGGAGGTGGAGAGCAGCAGCCGGGACGTCCGCGCGGCGATGTAGCCCAGCATGGTGGTGGGCGACGAGGGCACGAACGGCGGGTTGTGGTGCTCGCCGGTGGCGAAGACGTCGAGACCGACCTCCTCGGCCTTGAGCGCGATGGCGACCATCGCCTTGATCCGCTCACGCTCGGTCGGCTCCCGCCCGGTGGTCGGGTCGACCGTGACGTCGCCGACGGTGAAGACTCCGAACTGCATGACCGACTCCTCTGTCGTCCGACCGGGACCGGTGCGGCTCCCGGACGCCTGCGACAACATATTTGACGAGTCAACTATTCCGGTCCGCGGGGCCCCGGTGGAGTCGCGCCGGGGCCCCGACGGACGCCTCACCCGAGCTGGATGTTCCGCCAGGCGGTCGACTCCAGCGGCGGGTCGCCCAACTCGAACTCGGCCCAGTTGTTCCAGTACGCCACCGCGTCCACGTCGCCCTGCTGGCGCAGCCACGTGACGTGCTCCTGGATCGCCCGCGCCCGGCCCGCCCCGGTGGTGTCGGCCGTGATCCGGCTCAGCCCGTACTCCGGCACCAGCAGCCGGATCCCCGGGTACGCGACGCGTACCTTCCCGAACGCCGCGCCGAACATCCGGGACACCGGCCAGTATGCGGCGGTGTCCCGCGAGTAGCAGTCGACCCCGTAGTGGGTCATGCCCGGGTAGCCCCAGTCGGTCGCGTTGCCGCGCCCCTCGTCGAGCCAGTACCGGGTGACGATCGGGCCGTGGCCGAGCACCCAGCGGCGGTTGCGGTGCGCGGCGACGATCTGCGCCAGTCGCGTCGCGGTGGCCCGGTACGCCACCGGCGTGACGTCACCCATCGGTTCGTGGTACCAGGTCAGGTAGATCGGCCGGCCCAGCCCGTCCAGCCACCCGGCCAACTGCTCGACGTCGTCCTTCCAGGACACGTGCATGACCGCCGACGGGGCGTCGACGAACTTGCCGGCGTTGAGCGGGGGCAGTTCCGGCAGGTTGTCGGCGTCGCCGCCGTCCGTGCCGAAGTCGCGCATGTAGCGCAGGCCGGGGTATTCGGCCACCACACGTTGGGTGCGCGCCCCCTTCTCGGCGCTCATCCCGACCAGCAGCGGCACGGTCAGCGTGGCCGTGGCGGTGCCGGTCCGGCCGGCGGTGTCGCGGGCCGTGGCGGTCAGCGTGACCGTGCCCCGGCCAGCCACCACGGTCACCGTGAAGCGGGTCGGATCGGTGGCGTTCGGGGTGACGGTCACGCCGGGTGCGGTGCTGGTGAGCTGGACGGTGAGCGGCACGCTCAGGTCCACCCGGACCGGGGCGTCCCAGGTGACGCCGGTGGGGTCGCTCACCCGACCGGAGAGGGTCAGCAACCGCGAGTCGGGATGGTAGGCGTCCACCCGTACGGAGGTGGACTGCCCGGGTAGCAGGACGGTCTGGTCGGCGGTGACGGAACGGACGACGGGTGCGGCCATGGGTGCCTCCGGGGCGTGGTGGTCGGCGCTCCGGCCGCACGTCCTAGGGCAGCCAGGACGGCTCTGAACTGCGCTTTTACCATTCTGCGTCGCGTGGGGGGCAGCGCCACCGGTGGCGGCAGATGGCGCAAAACCTGCTCCGTCCCCGCGCTCGGAGGGCCCGGCCGCGCGGCCGCACGGACGGGCCGACCGGGGTCAGCCGCCGGCGACCGACGGGAGCACCTGGACCTCGGCGTCGGCCGGGACCGGGGTGTCCAGGCCACCGAGGTGCCGGCAGTCCTCCCCGTCGACGTAGACGTTGACGTACCGGCGCAGCTCGCCCCGTTCGTCCCGGATCCGCCGGCCGAGCCGGGGCCACTCGCCGGCCACCTCGTCGAGGACGGCACGCAGCGTGCCGGCCGCGGTGACCGTCAGCCGGCTCGCTCCCCCGGCCTCGCCGCGCAGCGGACCGGGCAGCAGCACGGTGACCACGTCAGACCGTCGCGGCGCGGACGGAGAGGACGTCCGGCAGGTGGGCGGCCACCAGCGACCAGGAGTCGCCCTCGTCGCGGCTGGCGTAGACCTCCCCGGAGCGGGTGCCAAAGTAGACGCCGCCGGGCTCGCCGTCGTCGGCGCACATCGCGTCCCGCAGGACGGCCGGGTAGAACGGCCCCTCCGGCAGGCCGGCGTCGACCGGCTCCCAACTGCCGCCCGCGTCGGCGGAGCGCCAGACGCGGCAGCGCCGGCCGGCCGGGAAGCGCTCGCTGTCGGCGGCCAGCGGGAAGGTGAAGACCGTGCCGGGCCGGCCCGGCAGCGACACGATCGGGAACCCGAAGTCGCTCGGCAGCCCCTCGGCGATCGAGGACCACGTGTGCCCGTCGTCGTCGGAGCGGTAGACGCCGTGGTGGTTCTGCGCGTAGAGCCGGTCGGGGTCGCCCGCGTCCCGGGCCACCTTGTGCACGCACTGCCCGAACTCGGGCCACTCGTCGGGCAGGAAGTAGGCCCGGATGCCGGTGTTGCCCGGCGCCCAGCTCGCGCCCGCGTCCGTCGAGTGGTAGACCCCACCGGTGGACATGGCCACCGCGACCCGGTCGGGGTGGCGGGGGTGCGGCAGCACCGTGTGCACCGCCTGGCCGCCGAAGCCCGCGCCCCACTGCTCGCGGTGCGGGTGGTCCCAGAGCGCGCGGACCAGCTCGTAGGTCACGCCGCCGTCGTCGGAGCGGAACAGCGCCGACGGCTGGGTGCCGGCCCACACGACGTCCGGCTGGTCCGGCCCGGCCGGGGTGAGCTGCCAGACCCGGCCGAGCGTCGCGCCGGTGTCGGCGGGGAAGGCGACCGGGGCGTGGTCGGGCTCGTGCCACGAGGCGCCGAGGTCGTCGGAGGTGGCGACGCTCGGCCCGAAGTGCGAGCTGTCGGTCCCGGCCAGCAGTCGCGGCGTGGCACGGCGGGTGTCCACGGCCACTGCGTACACCCCGGTCATCGGGAAGTGCGGCCCGGACACCTCCCAACCGCGTCGTCCGTCCGTGCTGGTGGCCAGGAAGAGCCCCTTGGCCGTCCCGATCGCGAGCAGTGTGGCCATCGACCGTCTCCGTCCCCTCGGCGAGTGCTGCCGTGATTATGGCCACACCCCCCGACAAGCCGCCGTCCCCGCGCCGCCGGCGGACGGATCAGCGGCTGCGGGGGACGTGGCGTCGGTAGGCGCTGACCGTCGGGTCGCCGTCGATCCAGAACCTCCACGGCACGTCGTGCGCGCCGGTCACGCTGACCCGGGGCCCGGCGGCCACCGCTGCGACCGGCGCTCGGGCCGGTGCCGGACGACGC
>NZ_JBFAMU010000384.1:0-4753 GCF_040656655.1 Micromonospora sp. NPDC049799 | reverse complement strand
GCGCGACCGGAGGACGCGACGCCGAGGGCGGCGGTACCTGGGCGCGGCCGGGCGGCGCGGCCGGCGACGCCGGAGCCGGCCGCGACCTCGCAGCCGCCCCGCCCGCCGGTCTCGGCACGTGCCACCGCCGCGACGCCGTCGGCGCCGCGCCCGCAGGCAGTGCAGCAGGGCTGGCCGCGAGGTGCCGCCCCGGTGCCGCCGGCCCCCGTTCAGCAGGAGCGACAGGCCGGGTACGCCCGCCAGCCGGTCCCGCCCGCCCCACCGCCGCAGCCCCGTCGGTCGCGTCCCGGAATGGTGTTCGTCGCCATCCTCCTGGCCGTACTGGTCCTCGTCTGCTCCGGCGTGATTTCCTACTCCCTGCGGGAGAACGGTGCATCCGGTGAACCCGGTGCGCCCGGCTCGCGGACGGTGCCGTCCGGCGTGCTGCGGCCCGCCGGGCACGACGATCCGGCTGGAACGTCGTACCGTCGACAGGAACGGCCCCGGTCGGGCAGCGACGAGACGACGACGAGCGAAGGACGACAGACGCGATGACAGCGCAGGCCCGCCTGCTCGGTGGCAGGTACCAGGTCGGCGAGCTCCTCGGCTATGGCGGCATGGCCGAGGTGCACCGCGGTCGCGATCTCCGGCTCGGTCGGGACGTCGCGATCAAGATGCTCCGGACGGACCTCGCCCGGGACGCGACCTTCCAGATGCGGTTCCGCCGGGAGGCGCAGAACGCCGCGTCGCTCAACCACCCGGCGATCGTCGCCGTCTACGACACCGGCGAGGAGACCGCTCCCACCGGCGAGACGCTGCCGTTCATCGTCATGGAGTTCGTCAACGGGCGGACCCTCAAGGAGGTGCTCGGCGCGGAGGGGCGGCTCCAGCCCCGCCGGGCGCTGGAGATCTGCGCCGACATCAGCGCGGCGCTGGAGTTCAGTCACCGGCACGGCATCATCCACCGGGACATCAAGCCCGGCAACGTGATGCTCACCCAGACCGGCCAGGTCAAGGTCATGGACTTCGGCATCGCCCGGGCCCTGGCCAGCGGCGCCACCACGATGACGCAGACCAGCGCCGTGATCGGCACCGCGCAGTACCTGTCGCCCGAGCAGGCGCGGGGTGAGGCGGTCGACGCCCGCTCCGACGTGTACGCCGCCGGCTGCGTTCTCTTCGAGTTGCTCTGCGGGCACCCGCCGTTCGTCGGCGACAGCCCGGTCAGCGTCGCGTACCAGCACGTGCGGGAGGCTCCGCCGACGCCCAGCGACATCAACCCGGACGTCAACCCGGCGGTCGACGCGATCGTCCTGAAGGCGCTGTCGAAGAACCCGCTCAACCGCTACCAGAGCGCCGGCGAGATGCGGGCCGACCTGCTCCGCGCCGCCGCCGGCCGGCCCGTGCTGGCCACTCCGGTGCTGCGCGAGGACGAGACGACGCACATGGCGCCGGCCGCCGCGGGCTACCCGGCGGCGGGTGCGACCCAGACCCGGCAGATCCCCGCCCGGGTCGGCGACCCGCGCCAGCGCAAGGCCTCGTCGTGGCTGATCGCCACCTTCGCCGCGGTCGGCGTGCTCGCGGTGATCGCCCTGGTGGGTGCGCTGCTCTACAGCAACCGGGACCAGCAGATCGTCGTGCCGAACCTCGTCGGTGCCACTCAGCAGCAGGCGTTGGACCGACTTGCCCAGGCGGGTCTGACCGGGAAGCCGGTGCCGGTCAAGGAGAGTGGCTGCCGGCAGGACACGGTGGTCCGACAGGAGCCCAGCGCCGACGCGCGGGTCGAGTCCACCCAGCAGGTGACCCTCCAGGTCTGCAGCGGCGTGCCCCAGGTGAAGGTGCCGTCCGGTCTCAAGGGCAGCCTGGTCGAGAGTGCCGAGGCCCGGCTCGAGGCGGAAAACCTCAAGCCGGAGGTCAAGCAGATCAACAGCGACCGGCCTGCTGGTTACGTCGTCCAGGTCGACCCGCCCGAGGGGCAGCCGGTGCCGGAAGGGTCCACGGTCACGCTCTCGGTGTCCCGGGGCAACATCATCGAGGTGCCGAAGGTCGAGGGCCTCAGTCAGGCCGAGGCCACCCGGCAGCTGCAGAACGCCGGGTTCAAGGTCAGAGTCGAAAAGGGCGAGCTGGTGGCGCCGGAGGACGCGGGCAAGGTCGAGGACCAGAGCCCGAACGGCGGCGAGAAGAAGGCCCGGGACAGCACCGTGACGATCGTCGTCACGCAGCCCGAGGAGGTCGAGCCCACGCCGACCACCCCGACCCCCGACCCGACCGCCACCCCGAGCGTCACGCCCACCACCCCCGGCACCGGCGGCGGTGGCGGCCTCCCGTTCCCGACGACACCCCCACCCGCCCGCCTCCCCGGCGAGTAACCCAACTACCCACCACCCCCGGCGGCACTGACCGCCGGGGGTGACGCCGCAGCGCCCACCCGCCGTCCGTCTGCCGCCCGCCGCTGCCGTGCGGTGATCATGAAGTTAGCGGGCAAACATGCCCGTTATGTCCCCACTAACTTCATGATCAACCGGCGAAGCCGGGCGGGGAAGCCAACCGGCGAGGCGGGGCCGGGAGGCGGTTGGGTGCTTCGGGTGGGGCGGGTCAGGTGGTGGTGAAGGCGGCGCGGCGGCGGGCGTCGACCTCGGCGGCCAGCTCCGGGGCGCGCTCCAGGGCCTCGCGGTAGCCGCAGGCGGCGAGCCAGTTGGCCAGCATCAGGTGGCCGCCCTCGGTGAGCACCGACTCCGGATGGAACTGGACGCCCTCGATCGGCAGCGTCCGGTGGCGCATCGCCATCACGATCCCGGAACCGGTCCAGCCGGTCACCTCCAGCTCGTCCGGCAGCGTCTCCGGCAGGACGGCGAGCGAGTGGTAGCGGGTCGCGGTGAACGGGTCCGGCAGCCCGGCGAGGACACCGGTGTTGTGGTGGCGGACCTCGGAGGTCTTGCCGTGCAGCAACTCCGGAGCGCGGGTCACGGTGGCGCCGAACGCCTCACCGATCGCCTGGTGCCCGAGGCAGACGCCGAAGATCGGCAGCTCGCCGGCGTACTGCCGGATGACGTCGAGGCAGATGCCCGCGCGATCCGGGCTGCCCGGGCCGGGCGAGAGCAGGATGCCGGACGCGCCGGCCCTTCCCACGTCCGCGACGTCGATCTCGTCGTTGCGCCGTACCTCGCAGTCCACGCCGAGCTGACCGAGGTACTGGACGAGGTTGAAGACGAACGAGTCGTAGTTGTCGATCACCAGGACGCGCACGGTGTCACCTGTCCGAGGGGGGCGGTGTGTTGTTCTGGTCGGTGTCGTACGGCAGGTCGTACTCGTCGCCGGTCGGTGGCTCGTCGCCGCCGGGCACCGTGTTCCCACCGGGATCCCCGGGGACGCCGGAGTCCTGAGTGACCTGCACGTCGTCGAAGGGCAGGAGGGGCTCCGCCCACGGGAACACCACGTACCAGAGCAGGGCAACCGCCGCGGTGGCCAGCAGCAGGCTGCCGACCAGCTTGCCGGGCAGCCCGAACGGGAGCTTGCGCCAGATCCAGGCGTACATGGTCCCTCAGTTCCCCAGCTCCGCCGGCCGGCCCGCGGACTTCGGCTGTGCCCGGTCCAGTTCGGCGTGGATGATGAGGCGTTCGTAGTTGTCGAACTTCGGGTTGCAGGTGGTCAGGGTGAGCATCCGCTTCCTCGGCTTCACCCCGGGCTCACCCGGGACGGGCGCCACCACCTCGACCTGGGTCGGCTTGACGATGTGGTTGCGCGTCACCCGGTAGACGTACCACTCGGTCTTGCCCTCGACCACGATGGCGTCGCCCTCGTTCAGCTCGTCCAACCGCCAGAAGGTGGCCCGGTTGCGGTGGCCGGCGACGGAGAAGTTGCCCACGCTGCCGGGCATGGCGCTCGACGGGTAGTGCCCCGGGGCGTACCGGATGTCCTTCTGGGTGACGCCCTCGACCACCACCCAGTTCTTGTCGAGCTTCGGGATGTAGAGGCCGGCGATCGGCTTGCCATGGACGGGCGGCTTCGGCTTGACCGACGCGGACGTGGAGGCGCTCGGGGCGACGGTCGGGTCGCCGGTCGGGCCCCACGCCTGCGCGAGCTGCTGGCTCAGGTCGTTCTGGTGGGCGTCGACGATGGCCGACTTGCCCCACACCTCGTATCCGGCGAAGAGGAGCACCACCAGGCCGAAGGTGATCAGCACCTCGCCGCTGACCCGGATGCCCGTGCGCAGCCGGGACGCCAGGGAGGGACGGGTCAGCTCCGAGTAGACGCTCTTGTAGCCCTCACCGGTCTGGTGCGGGCGCAGCTGGACGACCCGCTCGCCACGGCGCGGCCGGGGCGGCTCCGCGGGCTGGTCGGCGCCGTCACCGTCCGGCTCGTCCGTCTTCGGCGGGCGCGGTACGGCACCCATCAGCGCGGTGGAGTCCACCGGCGGCGGCTTGGGTGCCCCGCTCGTCCTACGCCCGGACACCGCCGGGATCACGGCGGTGGCACCCGGGTCGGCGGGGCGGTCGGGACCACCGGGCGAGGCCGGCCTGGTCGGACGGGTGCCCGCGCCGTCCGACCCGCCCACCTTCGGGATGTACGCCGTCGGCGCGTCGCCCTGGCCGGGCCGGTTCCCGCCGGCGTCGGCGGGTGGACGCCCGGCGGTCCCACCCGCGTACCGGCTGTCCTGGGCCGGCCGGGCGGTCCCGGCCTGCGGCGTGGCCTGGGTCGGGGTGGCCTGGGCCGGGGTGGCCGGCCGAACCCCCCGTCCGCCTCACCGGACCAACCCCTCCGCAGAGTTGATCAAGGG
>NZ_JBFAMU010000383.1:0-4776 GCF_040656655.1 Micromonospora sp. NPDC049799 | reverse complement strand
GACGGCGTGAACCGGCCCAACCGGCCGTACATCGCCAGCGCGGAGAGCACCTGGAGGACCGCGAAGAGCGCCGCCCCGGTGCCCATCCGGTACTGACCGACGCGAGGTCGACGATGCCGGCCCCGGTCAGCGTCGTGACGTAGCGGTCCAGGTCGCGCCGGTACGAGGCGAGGGTGTTCGTGGACAGTCCCCGCTCGACGGTGAGGTGGTCGAGGTAGCCGCGGACGGCACGCCGAAGGGCCGGCGCGGGCTCCACGCCCGTGCCGGCCCCGTCGATCGACGTGGTCAGGCGAGGACCTCGGCCAAGGGCAGCGTGGCCATGCCGTGCGCCTCGGCGACCGGGCCGTAGACGACCTGACCGTCGTGGGTGTTCAGGCCCAGGGCCAGCGCCGGGTCCCGGCGTAGCGCCTCGCGCCAGCCCTGGTTGGCCAGTTCGAGGGCGTACGGCAGGGTGACGTTGGTCAGCGCGTACGTGCTGGTGTTCGGCACCGCGCCGGGCATGTTCGCCACGCAGTAGAAGATCGAGTCGTGCACCTTGTAGGTCGGGTCGGCGTGCGTGGTGGGACGCGAGTCCTCGAAGCAACCGCCCTGGTCGATGGCGATGTCCACCAGCACGCTGCCCGGCTTCATCCGGGAGACCAGCTCGTTGGAGATCAACATCGGGGCCTTCGCGCCGGGCACCAGCACGGCGCCGATGACCAGGTCCGCGTCGAGCACGGCCCGCTCGACCTCGTACGCGTTGGAGGCGACCGTCTGCAGGTGACCCCGGTAGATGGCGTCGGCCTGCCGCAGCCGGGCCACGTTCTTGTCCAGCAGCAGCACCTCGGACTGCAGGCCCAGCGCGATCGCGGCGGCGTTCATGCCGGAGACGCCGGCGCCGATGACCACGGTCTTCGCCGCGTACACGCCGGAGACGCCACCCGGCAGCACGCCCCGCCCACCGCCGGTGCGCATCATGTAGAAGGCGCCCACCTGCGGGGCGAGCCGGCCGGCCACCTCGGACATCGGGGCGAGCAGCGGCAGCGACCGGTCGGGCAGCTCGACGGTCTCGTACGCGATGCCGGTGACCTTGCGGTCGATGAGCGCGTCGGTGCACGTCTTCGAGGCGGCCAGGTGCAGGTAGGTGAAGAGCACCTGCCCCTCGCGCATCCGGTGGTACTCCTCGGCGACCGGCTCCTTGACCTTGAGCACCAGCTCGGCGGTGTCCCACACCTCGTCGGCGGTGGCCAGGATCTTGGCCCCGGCGGCGGCGAACTCGTCGTCGCTGATGCTGGACCCGACTCCGGCGCCCGATTCGACGAAGACCTGGTGACCGCTGCGGGTGAACTCGTTGACACCCGCCGGCGTGATCGCCACCCGGTACTCGTGGTTCTTGACCTCGCGGGGGATTCCGACCTTCACGATGCAGACACCTCTCTTCGGGGCAGCTCACCCCCGACTGCCTCGGCGCCACGACGGCCCCGTTGCCGCCGCGGTCCACCGGTCCCGCCGGCGGCAGTCTAGGCGCGCCCGCTGCCTCCGGGAGCCAGCACAGTGACATCCGGTGCCCGGCCAGCCTGACGAACTGTCAGGTGCCACCCCGGCCGACGGTGGAGACCGACTCAGCCGACAGGACAGTGTTCGACCATTATCGTCCCACCGGGCGTGTCCCGCCGGGGACAGGAGGCAAGTGGATCACTAGTGTGTCGCCCCATGACCACTCCTCCCTACCAGCCGGGGTATCCGGCGGGCGTTTCCGACAAGAGCAAGATCGTCGCGGGCATCCTCGGCATCCTGCTCGGCACGTTCGGTGCCGGTCGCTTCTACACCGGCCACACCAAGATCGCCGTCCTGCAGCTCGTGGTGAGCCTCGTGACCTGCGGCGCCGGCGGCCTCTGGGGCCTCATCGACGGGATCCTGATCCTCGTCAACGGCGGCACCGACGCGCAGGGCCGGCCGCTGCGCGACTGACCCGACCATCGACGGAAGAAGGGGCCGCGCGGCGAACCGCGCGGCCCCTTCTCGCGTACCTCTTCCGGGTTGTCAGCGGGGCAGCGGCGCGTCCGGGCGGCGCAGCACCGACCATCCGGTGTCGCGGGCCCGGGCGGCGGCGAGCAGCCCGGCCACCGCGGAGGCGTTGGTGATCTCGCCCGCCACGACCATGCCGACCGCCTCGTCCAGGTCGATCCGGAGGACCTGGAGGTCGGCCTCCTCCTCACGGCGGTCGTGCCGCTCGTCCGCCGGTACGTCCGCCAGGTCCCGGGCCAGGAACACCCGGACCAGCTCGTTGCTGAACCCCGGCGAGCTGTGCAGGTCCACCAGGACGTCCATCCGGCCGGCGGTCAGGTCGGCCTCCTCGGCCAGTTCCCGCGCCGCCGCGACGGCCAGGTCCTCGCCGGTGACGTCCATCAGCCCCGCCGGCAGCTCCCACAGGTGCCGCCCGACCGGGTGCCGGTACTGGCGGATGAGCACCACCTGGCCGGCGTCGTCGAGCGCGACCACGGCGACCGCACCGACGTGCCGGACGTGGTCCCGCACGGCGGTGCCCCCGCCCGGCATGGTCACCTCGTCACTGACCACGTCGAAGATCTTCCCGCGGTACCGCTCGGTACGGGAGCGCAGCTCGTACCGGTGCTCAACCGCGCTCACGCCGGCGCCCCGCTCCTCGCGGCGCCGTTGCGGCCAGCCTTCTTCGCCGCCGGGACGGCGTCGAGGTCGACCGGAAGCTGGTCGGCCTCGGAGTACGCGACGGCCGCCTTCACGAACGACGCGAACAGCGGGTGCGGGCGGGTCGGCCGGCTCTTCAGCTCCGGGTGGGCCTGGGTGGCCACGAAGAACGGGTGCAGCTCCCGGTCCAGCTCGATGAACTCGACCAGCCGGCCGTCCGGCGAGGTGCCGGAGATGTGCAGGCCGGCCTTGGTGAGCTGGTCGCGGTAGGCGTTGTTGACCTCGTACCGGTGGCGGTGCCGCTCGCTGACCTCGGTGCTGCCGTACGCCTCGGCGACCAGCGAGCCCTCGGCGAGCGTCGCCGGGTACGCGCCCAGGCGCATGGTGCCTCCCAGGTCGCCGCGACCGGCGACGATGTCCTCCTGGTCGGCCATCGTGGCGATGACCGGGTGCACGGCCTCCTCGTCGAACTCCAGCGAGTTCGCCCCGTCCAGGCCGCCCAGGTGCCGGGCCACCTCGATGGTCATGCACTGGAGTCCCAGGCAGAGGCCGAGCAGCGGGATGCCGTTCTCGCGGGCGTACCGGGCGGTGCCGATCTTGCCCTCGATGCCGCGCACGCCGAAGCCGCCGGGGATGACGATGCCGTCCACGCCGGCCAGGGCGGACGCCGCGCCGGCCGGGGTGACGCAGTCGTCGCTGGGCACCCAGCGCAGCTGCACCCGGGCCCGGTGACCGAAGCCGGCGGCCCGGATCGCCTCACTGACCGACAGGTACGCGTCGGGCAGGTCGACGTACTTGCCGACCAGGGCGACGGTGACGGTGTGCCGGGGCTGGTGCACCCGGTCCAGCAGGTCGTCCCAGCTGGCCCAGTCCACGTCCCGGAAGGAGAGGCCCAGGCGGCGCACCACGTACGCGTCGAGACCCTCGCGGTGCAGCACCTTCGGGATGTCGTAGATGCTCGGCGCGTCCGGCGCGGCGGTGACCGCCTCGCGGTCCACGTCGCAGTAGAGGGACAGCTTCTCCTTGACCTTGTCCGGGATGTCCCGGTCGCAGCGCAGCACCAGCGCGTCGGGCTGGATGCCGATGCTGCGCAGCTGCGCCACCGAGTGCTGGGTCGGCTTCGTCTTCAGCTCGCCCGACGGCGCCAGGTACGGCACCAGCGAGACGTGCAGGTAGAAGCAGTTGTCCCGGCCCAGGTCGTGGCGGATCTGCCGGATGGCCTCCAGGAACGGCAGCGACTCGATGTCGCCGACGGTGCCGCCGACCTCGGTGATCACCACGTCCGGCACCTGATCGTCGGCGTCCGGGTCGGCCATGCCGAGGATCCGGGACTTGATCTCGTTGGTGATGTGCGGGATGACCTGGACGGTGTCGCCCAGGTACTCGCCGCGCCGCTCCTTGGCGATCACCTCGGAGTAGATCTGGCCGGTGGTGACGTTGGCCTTGCCGGACAGGTCCCGGTCGAGGAACCGCTCGTAGTGCCCGACGTCGAGGTCGGTCTCGGCGCCGTCCTCGGTCACGAAGACCTCGCCGTGCTGGAACGGGTTCATCGTCCCGGGATCGACGTTGAGGTAGGGGTCGAGCTTCTGCATGACCACGCGCAGGCCGCGCGCGGTGAGCAGGTTGCCGAGGCTGGAGGCGGTGAGGCCCTTACCCAGCGAGGAGGCAACGCCCCCGGTGACGAAAATGTGCCTGGTCGTCCGTGCTGATGGGGCCAAGGCCTGCTCCCGTGTCGTCCGTCGCGGTCGTGCAGACCGCCGTGCCGATCAGCAAAGTGATCACGCGATCCACGGGATTCCACGGTAACACCTCGTCGGGCCGCACCACCGGGCGCACCCGCAGCACGTCCGCCGGTGTCCCCCGCCGCGTCAGCTCGCCGTGACCTCGGTCGATACGCGGGCGACCGCTCCGCCCCGGTCCGCGCCGCGGTCCGCCGCTCCCCCGTCGCCGGGGCGACCGGCAGCCGCGCCGTCCCGACCGGGACCGTCCGGGCCGTCCCCGCCGGGACTGTCCGGGCCGTCCCCGCCGGAGCCGTCCGGGCCGTCCGGGCCGTCGGTTCCCGGTCCGGCGGGTCCGGTTCCCGGCTTGTTGTAGTAGGTGTTCGCCGCCGCCTCGATGCCGTACGCGCCG
>NZ_JBFAMU010000382.1:0-4788 GCF_040656655.1 Micromonospora sp. NPDC049799 | reverse complement strand
CCGGCACCAGCAGCACCGGCCGCACCGGACCGACCGCCGCCGCGACGACCTCGGCCAGCAACGCGCCGAGCGGCCGGGCCAGGCCGTGGCGACCGTGATCCTTGTACGCGAGCAGCATCTCGCGCAGCGGGCCGGCGTACGGGCCGAGGGCCACGCAGGGCGGTAGGCCGGGTGGGGCCGGGGTGGGGCGCACCGGCCGCGGACGCAGGTCGTGGACCGTGGCGACGCACTCAGGGCACACCCCGTGGCGCAGGCCCGGCCGCCGTTCCCGGCAGCCGGCGCACTCCACCGGCAGCACCAGGTCGGTGAGGTCCGCCCAGAGCCCGCCGAGGTCCCGCACGGGCTCAGTACAGGAAGAAGGGGGCGGTCGGGTTGCCGGGGCGGACCCCGCTCGGCGGCGCGGTGACCTCGGCGACCTGTTCCCGCTGGATGCGCTCGGGGGGCCGCCCGGTGCGGAACGCCACCTGGTTGGCGACGTACATCGCCAGCCCGAACTGTCCCCCACGCGGGTTGGCCGGGTAGGCCGCCAGGTGGGTCGCCGGGGAGCCGATGTCCTGCTCGAGGGTGACCTCCAACGCGCCGTCCACGCTCAGCTCGTACAGCGCCCACCGGCCGGCCGCGGAACCCGCGACGATCAGCCGGTTCTCGTCGTACCAGTCGACGGCCGACAACCGGGTCAGCTGTGTGGGCAGCCGCCGGGCGGGGCCGGTGGCCAGCACGCCCCCGTCGACGTTGACCGCCACGACGTGGAGCACGCCGTCCACGACGACGGCGAGCCGGTGCCCGTCCAGGGCGGCGGCCACCGCGGTG
The DNA here is from genome assembly GCF_040656655.1 of Micromonospora sp. NPDC049799. NCBI lineage: Bacteria > Bacillati > Actinomycetota > Actinomycetes > Micromonosporales > Micromonosporaceae > Micromonospora > Micromonospora sp. NPDC049799. The sequence continues at coordinate 3,978 of NZ_JBFAMU010000382.1, read as the reverse complement.
ACGGTGCCGGCGACACCGAGCGGCACCGCATTCACCTGTGCCCGGCCGTCGAACCGGTAGAGACCACCGTCCGCGACGACCAACCCGACCGGCGGGTCGGGCGCCGCCGAGCGCAGCCAGACCGGGCGACTGACCGTGGACCAGCCCGCGCCGCTGCTGCGCGCGAAGGCGGACACCGGGGGGAACCCGCTGCCGACCGAGAGGTGCTTGCGGCCGTTCGCGCCGGCGACGACCAGTGCGGCATGGACCCCGGTGCCGGCCCGGTTGAGCGCGGCGGACACCACGCCGGTGTTGGCCGCCTCCGCCACCGGCACCGGCCCGCTCGGCTCACCCGGGTACGACAGCGCGTGGATCGATCCCTCGTACACGCAGAACCGCTGCGGGGTGCCCTCGACGCTGTACAGGGGCCGCGCCTGCCGGCGTTGCTCTAGGTCGATCGTGACGCCCTGCTGGTTGCGGATCTTGAGCTCCAGTTGGCCGTCGAGCCACGACAACGACCACGCCAACTGGGTGCCGAGCTGGTCCACCCGGGTCCGGTCCTCCCCGGGCATGTCGAGGTCGACCTCCCACCGGTCGTCCGTCCGGGTGGCGTTGTTGATCAGCTGGGTGCGGTCGGGCAGTGGGCTGACCACCCGGCCGAGCCACTCCGACGGGCCGTCGGTGAGCCACTTGACCACCTCACTGACCCGCCGGTCCTCCGGCACCGCTCTCGGCAGGTAGCGCTGGTCGGGGACCAGCCGGCTGCGGTCGGAGCTCCAGAAGTAGACCGGCCGGGGCAGGTAGTGGTCCGCCAGCGCGTCGACGCTGAGCAACAGCACGTTGGGGGGGTCCGCGAGGTACCAGTCGGTCTGGTCACCCGACTCCAGGGTCGGGCGCAGCCGGAACCGGTACGACGTCTCGGTCGCCTCCGGCGGGGCGAGCACACCGTCGGCGCGCAGCCGGCCGACCTGCTGGACGGTGATCGTGACGTCGATGTCGTCCAGGTTGGGGGTGATCTCCGGGCTCTTCGTCAGGCGTACCACGGTCAGCCCGACCTCACTGCCCCGCTTCTCCTGCAGCCCGGAGCGGTCGCGAGGCTCGATGAACTGCCGCACCCGGTCGTACGCCCGGTCGGGCTCGCCGGCCGGCGCGGCGAGGAAGTTCCGGACGAAGTCCTCGGGGCTGTCGGCGGCCGTGCGGGACGGTGGCTCGATGCGGCCGGAGCTTGTCGCACCACCCTCGACCGCCGGGCCGGGCCCCTCGACCCGGACCTCGGTGCGGTCCGGGATGCCGCAGCCGGTGGCGCTGCCGAGCAGGCACACGCCCCCGATCAGACCGGCCAGGAAACGTCGCGTCACGAGCCCACCTCCGCCCGGCCGCCGTCGCCACCGGGTGCCGGTCCGATCGCCAGCACCCCACCGCTGCCCGGACCGATGGCGAGCAGCCCGCCGTCGCGGGGGCCGCCGAAGGGCAGTGCGGCGTCGCCGGGCACCAGCCGCAGCGGCGAGGTGGTCAGCCGGTCGCCGGCCCGGGCCGGCAGGGTGAGCCGGAACTGTGCGCCCTGCCCGGGCGCGCCCCACGCCTCCAGCCACCCGCCGTGCAGGCGGGCGTCCTCGAGGCTGATCGACAGGCCGAGCCCGGTGCCGCCGGTCTGCCGCGCCCGGGACGGGTCGGCACGCCAGAACCGGTTGAAGACCAGCTTCTCCTCGCCCGGCTTCAGCCCGACCCCGTGGTCCCGTACGGTGATCGCCACCGCCGTGTCGTCCACGCCCAGGGTGATCAGCACCGGTTTGGCCTCGCCGTGCTCCACCGCATTGCCGACCAGGTTGCGCAGCACCCGCTCGACCCGGCGCGGGTCCACCTCGGCGATCACCGGGGCGGTCGGCACGTCCAGCTCGATGGTCACCCCGACCCGCTCGGCGAGGCCGGCGAGCCGGTCGGCCACCCGGTGCACCACCGGCACCAGGTCGGTCGGCTCCGCGTCCAGCATGGCGAAGCCGGCGTCGAACCGGCTGATCTCCAACAGGTCGGTCAGCAGCTCCTCGAACCGGTCCAGCTCGGCCTGGAGCAGCTCGGCGCTGCGGGCGACCGCCGGGTCGAACGCGTCCCGCTCGGCGAAGATCAGGTCGGCGGCCATCCGGACGGTGGTCAGGGGCGTCCGCAGCTCGTGCGAGACGTCCGACGTGAAACGCCGTTGCAGGCGGGACATCTCCTCCAGCCGGAGGATCTGCCGTTGCAGGTTGGTCGCCATCTGGTTGAACGAGGCGGCGAGCAGGGCCAGGTCGTCCTCCCCGTTGACCACCATCCGCTGGTCCAGCAGCCCGGCGGAGAGCCGCTGGGCGGTCCGCGCGGCCACCCGCACCGGCATCACCACGAGCCGGGTGACCAGGGCGGCGAGCAGGCCCAGGAGCAGCACCAGGGCCACCCCGACGGCGACCACGGTCGCCCGGGCGTCGGCCGCGGTGGTGTCCTGCCGGGTCAGCGGGACGAGGTAGTAGAGCTCCACCTGGCCGAACCGGGTGGGCACCGGGGAGCCGTAGACCAGGTACTTCGTCCGGGTGCCGGCGACCGTGCCGGTGCTGATCTGCCTCGCCATGTCGCCGCCGGCCACCACGCCACGCAGCTCGCGGCTGATCAACGGCTGGACGTCGACGGCCGGTGAGGTGCGCGGCTGGATGACCCCCGGGTAGCGCTCGGCCGTCAGGGCGACCACGACCCCGGTCGCCTGCTGCGGATCACCGCCGGCCAGGTAGTTGACCGTGCCGTCGATGGTGTCCTGGAGCTGCGCCTCCTGCGGCTGGTTGTACAGGCCGAACTGCTTGGCCGCGTACGTCGCGCCGCTCTCCAGCCGGGCCTTCACGTCGATCTCGGCGTTGTCCAGCAGGATGCTCGTGATCTTGTCGGCGATCAGGTACGCGAAGCCGCCGACCAGGAGGCTGGAGGCGACCAGCGTGATGGTCACCACCCGCACCTGGAGCGACCGCCGCCAGGTGAGGTGCAGCCCGGCGGCGAGGCCCAGGGCCCGGCCGACCAGGGCACGCCGGAGCGCCCCCGCGGCGGGTCGCCAGCCGGCGGGGGTCTCGGGCAGGGGGGTCGGGGCGCTGGTCACGGTGCAGACCAGGCTATCCGGTACCCGCCTTGTAGCCCACGCCCCGCACGGTCAGGATGATTTCCGGCCGCTCCGGATCCGGCTCGATCTTGGCGCGGAGCCGCTGCACGTGCACGTTGACCAGGCGGGTGTCGGCGGCGTGCCGGTAGCCCCAGACCTGCTCCAGCAGCACCTCCCGGGTGAAGACCTGGCGCGGCTTGCGGGCGAGCGCGACCAGCAGGTCGAACTCCAGCGGCGTCAGCTTCACCTCCTCGCCGTTACGGCTGACCGTGTGCGCCGGCACGTCGATGGTGATCTGGTTGTCGGGCGGACCGATGGTCAACATCTCGGGCGCGACGTCCTCGCCCCGGCGCAGCCGGGCCCGCATCCGGGCCACCAGTTCCTTGGGCTTGAACGGCTTGACCACGTAGTCGTCGGCGCCCGACTCGAGCCCGAGGACCACGTCGACGGTGTCGCTCTTGGCGGTCAGCATGACGATCGGCACCCCGGACTCGGTGCGGATGGACCGCGCCACGTCGATGCCGCTCATGCCGGGCAGCATGAGGTCGAGCAGGACGATGTCCGGCCGGTTCTCGCGGAACGCGGCCAGGGCCCGTTCCCCGTCGGCGACGAACGAGGGCAGGAAGCCCTCGCTGCGCAGGACGATGCCGAGCATCTCGGCGAGCGCGGGGTCGTCGTCGACCACCAGTACCCGGGCTCTCATGGGGTTAATTTTCCATCCCCGTTCCGTTGGCGTGGGATCGGCGTCACCCGGCACGGTACTGCCGTTGGCCGCCGGCGCACAGCAGGCGGCGTCCGGACGTCGCCGGGCGGCGTGCGGTCCACCCGATCGGGACCGCACGTGTCACCATGATCCCTGCGTGCGGCGCCGCGCGCCACCGCCGCGCGGC
>NZ_JBFAMU010000381.1:0-4811 GCF_040656655.1 Micromonospora sp. NPDC049799 | reverse complement strand
GCGGGGCCCCCCGCGCCGGCCGGGGGGGCCCCCGCCCGCCCCGCCGGGCCCCCCCCCCCCGGCCCCGCCCGCCCCCCCCCGGGGGGCCCCGGCCCCCCCCCCCCCCCCCCCCCCGGGCCGGTGGGCGGGTCAGCCCTGGTCGGGTTCGAGGCTGCCGATGGTGAGGCCGGCGCGGTCGGCGGCGGCCTCCCGGTCGGCGCGGGCCCGCTCCTCGCGGGTGAGCAGGTTGGCGTACTCGGTCACGTCGGCCGGGTCCGGTACGTCCGGCAGTCGGCGCAGGAACGTCTCGACGTCGCGGGCGGCGGCGGTGTGCGTGGCGGCCGCCTGCCGGAGGATCTCCCGGTCGTCGGCGGCAGGGTAGAGGTCCGTCATGGTGTCCGGGATACCCGGCCGGGGGCGGTTCGCACCGCCCTCGACCGGGCTTTGCCGGCGAGGTGCCGCTCAGCTGACGGTGGTCAACCGCCACCGCTGGTTGGCGGCGCCGCTGCAGGTCCACTGGATCAGCAGGGCGCCGTCGGCGGTGGAGTTGCCGTTGACGTCGAGACAGAGCCCGCTGTGCCGGGCCTTCAGCTCGTACACCCCGGCGGTGGTGGTGGCGACCGCCTGCCACTGCTGGCTGGTGGCGGTGCCGCAGGTCTCCTGCACCACCTGCGCCGCGGCGGCGGTGGAGCCGCCACTCACGGCCAGGCACTTGCCGCTGTGCACGGCCCGCAGGGTGACCGCCCCGCCACCGGCGTCCACGGCCTGCCACCGCTGGTTGCCGCCGCCGGTCGCCGTCCACTGGTGCACCACGGCGCCGTCGGCGGTGGAGACCCCGTTGACGTCGGCGAGCTTGCCGCTGTGCTGGGCGGTCAGGGTGTACGTCTTCCCGGCGATCCCGGTCGGCGTGGTGCCGACGCCGGCCCCGCCGAAGGTCATCGAGTCCAGGTCGAACGCGTTGTTCTGGGTGGACCGGAAGACCAGGTACAGCTTGTGGGTGCCGGCCAGCGCCGCCACGTTCACCGCCGGCTGCTGCTGGTACGAGTCCCAGCCGCCGGTGTTCGGCACCGCCTGGGTGGCCAGCAGTTGCCCGGTCGGGGAGTCCGCCCGCAGCTCGATGCTGCCACCACCGTAGGGCGACGAGACCCGGAAGCTGACCGTGGTGATGCCCTGGAGGCTCATCGGGTCGAACATGATCCAGTCCCCGCCGCTGATGTCACCGATGCGCTTACCGCTCTCCGCGCCGGCCTGGTCGATGACCCGGATCCCGGACTGCCCGGTGAAGAACTCGGCCTGCTTGTGCTTGGGTTGCAGCACCGCCTTGCCGTACCCGGTGAGCGCGGCGACGCCGTTGGCGCCCTTGTCCTGGTAGCGGGCGTTGAGGACGTAGAAGAGGTTCGCTCCGTCGGGATGGCCGCCGAGCAGGTCGGTGGCGATCGTGCCGGAGCAGCCCGGGTAGTCGGTGGTGCCGTGCTCGTGGTCGTCGTGCCCGAGCGCCGGGTTGACCAGCACCTTCGTGCAGTCGATCGTGCCGTCCTCCGGGTCGGTCACGGTGACCGTGTAGGCGACCTGCTGGCCGAAGTCGAGCATGCCCCCGTTGGGCGGGCCGGTGATGGTCACGGTCGGGGCGGTGTTGCCGACGGTGATCGGGACGTTGGCGAAGGAGCTGCGCCCGGTGTTGTCCCGGACGGTCAGCTTGGCGGTGAAGTTGCCGTTGACGGTGTAGGTGTGCGACGGGTTCGCCGCCGTCGAGTCGGTGCTGCCGTTGCCGTCGAAGTCCCAGGCGTAGCTGATCGTGTCGCCCGGGTCCGGGTCGGCGGAGCCGGCGCTGGAGAACAGCACGGTCAGCGGGGCCCTGCCGTTGGTCGGGGTGCCGGTGGCCTTCGCCACGGGCGCCCGCCCGCCGCGCACGTAGTCGATCCGGTAGAGGCCGGAGTCGTTGTTGCCGCCGCCGAAGTTCGAGCCCCACTCCAGCAGGTAGAGGGAGCCGTCGGGGCCGAAGCGCATGTCCATCGGCTTGACGAAGTTACCCCCGGGCAGGAAGGGGTTGATCTTCACGATCCCGCCGACGTCGTCGACGTGGATCTCCTGCACGTAGTTGCGGGACCACTCGTAGAAGAAGTGCACCCGGTCGTAGTAGGCCGGGAACTTCGTCGGCGACGGGTTGGCCGCGTCGTACCGGTAGATCGGCCCGCCCATCGGCGCCGACCCGCCCGAGCCCATCTCGGGGAACTGCGCCGAGGCGCCGTAGCCGTACCAGATCTGGGGTTTCACCAGCGGCGGCAGCGTGGTCAGGCCGGTGTTGTTGGGTGAGTTGTTGACCGGGTTGGCGCAGTCGAACTTCGGGCCGACGACGCCGGTGTCCGGGTTGTACGGGGCGTACGGCTGGTTGTCGCCGTGGCAGAACGGCCAGCCGTAGTTGCCGGCGGACCGGATCACGTTGAGTTCCACCAGGCCCTCGGGGCCGCGGTTGGTGGTCGGCCCGCTGCGGTCCGGCCCGTAGTCGGCGAGGTTGACCCAGCCGTTGACCGGGTCGACGGAGAACCGGAACGGGTTGCGGAATCCCATCGCGTAGATCTCCGGGCGGGTCTTCGCGGTGCCCGGCGCGAACAGGTTGCCGGCCGGGACGGTGTAGGTGCCGTTCGTCTCGGGGTGGATGCGCAGCAGCTTGCCCCGCAGGTCGTTGGTGTTGCCGGAGGAGCGGGCGGCGTCCAGGAAGCTCCTGCCCGGCCGCCAGTCCAGGGGCGCGTAGCCCTGCCAGGCCGGGTCGTAGTTCGGCGGGCTGTCGTCGCCGGTGGACAGGTAGAGGTTGCCGCCGGGCCCGAAGGCCAGGTAGCCGCCGGTGTGGCCGGGCTCCGGGTGGGTCCGGGACCGGTACGCGGGCACCTCCAGCAGCACCTTCTCGCTGGCGAGGTCGAGCGCGTCGCCGGTGACGGTGAAGCGGGACAGCCGGTTGACGTCGGTGGTGCTGGCCTGCGGCGAGTGGTACAGGTAGATCCACTTGTTCGTGGCGAAGCCCGGGTCCAGTGCCATGCCGACCAGGCCGTCCTCGCCACCGGTGTACACCGGCAGGGTGGCGGCGGTGACGGTCGTGCTGGTGGCGGGCTTGAAGACCTTCACCTGGCCGCCGCGCTGGACGTAGAAGACCCGCCCGTCCGGTGCGACGTCGACGGCCATCGGGTCGACCGTGTTCTGGTCCAGGGAGACCTTCTCGAAGTTGCCCCAGACGGTCCCGCCGCAGTCGCCGTCGGCGACCCCGGCCGCCCACTGGACCCCGCCGAGGACGTGCTGGCGGAACAGCGGCTCGGCGTACGACCCCTTGGCGTGGCCCATCGCGGTGGTCCAGACCCGGGCGGCGCCCACCTCGCGGCACCACGAGATCGGGTGGTCCGGGCCCATCGCCCGGCTGCCCGGGGTGTACGTGCGCTCGTCGGCGGTGACCAGCACGTGCACGTCACCCCGGGGGTTGGCGTCGAAGTTGTACCACTCCTCGCTGCGCTGCCAGCGCTGCGGCAGCCCGCTGGTGGAGGGGTGCACACGGTCGGCGACGTGCGCGGTGCCGGGCAGCACCCCGGGGGAGTGCTCGGGCATGTGCGCACCGGCGTTGACGAGGTCGTCCCACCAGGGGAAGGAACTCTCGATGCCCATGTCGGTGGCGTTGTGGATCGCCGCCACGCCACCGCCGCCGGCCACGTAGGTCTGCAGGGCCTGCCGTTGGGCGTCGTTGTCCCACACCATGCCGGAGGTCTGGAACATGACCACCACGTCGAAGGTGGCCAGGTTGGCCGGGGTGAAGACGGCGGAGTCCTCGGAGTGCACCACGGTGAAGCCCTGCTGGGCGGCGAGGTCGTTGAACATCGCCACGCCGTCGGGGATGGAGTCGTGCCGGTACCCGGCCGTCTCGCTGAACAGCAGCGCGCGGAACGGGGCGGCGGCGCCGGCCGAGGCGGCCGGTACGACGAACAGGGACAGCAGCAGGGCGAGGAGGGCTACCGGAACGAGATGTCGGCGGCGCATGCCGCCTCCTTTCGGGGGACCACGGGTGGCGGTGTCCGCCCGGGCGAGCGCCGGGGCGGAGGGCGCGACGCGCCGCCGAATGGGGTCACCCCCGCGCTCGCCGGTGACGTCGGCCGTGCCGGCGTCACCTCCTGCTCCACCGAGAACCGTGCGCTCGATATTGACGCCAGTCAACGCGCTTTTCAGTAATTGTGAAATCACCGTAAATACCGAGGTAAATGACGGCGAACAGGCGTCACCGCCGGGCGGGGAGAACCCCGCCCGGCTTGCGGCTCCGGAGGGTCAGACCCCCGTCGGCGCGGTGGACCGGGCGAGAAGCGCCCGCAGGAACGCCAGACCGGTGGTGGCCAACTGGTCCTGGGTGGGGGCCAACGGACGCCAGATCGCCGCCGCCGTGGCGATCGTGCGGTTCTCCGCGGTGAACGACTCGATGCACAGTGGTCCGTCGTAGCCGACGTCGCGCAACGCCGCCGCGATCCCCGTCCAGTCCAGATGGTCGTTGCCGGGCGCACCCCGGTCGTTCGCGCAGACCTGCACGTGCGCCAGCCAATCCCCGGCGGTGCGGATCGCCGTCGGGATGTCGCGCTCCTCGATGTTCATGTGGAACGTGTCCAGGGCGATCCCCAGGCCGGGGATGCCGTCGACCACCTCCAGGGTCTGCTCCGTGGTGTTCAGCAGGCTGGTCTCGAACCGGTTCAGCGGTTCCACGGCGAGCGTCACGCCCGCCCCGGCCGCCTCCTCGGCCAGCGTCAGCTGGTCGGGACCCTCGCCGCCCAGTTCGGTGAGGAGGAAGGCGCCGGCGCCGCCGGTGCAGC
>NZ_JBFAMU010000380.1:0-4814 GCF_040656655.1 Micromonospora sp. NPDC049799 | reverse complement strand
TTGATGATGGCCTCCGCCGGCTGGTCGGTGAAGGCCCCGTACGGCAGGGCCGCGCCCGTGGAGTCCAGCGGGGTGACGCCGAGCGCGGTGAGCATCCCGGCCCCGGCGTCGTTGGTGGCCGAGCCACCCAGCCCGACCACGATCTGGCGCGCGCCGTGCTCCACGGCCGCCGCGACGAGCACCCCCAGCCCGTACGAGGTGGTGGTCTTCGGGTCGCGTTCCTCTCCGGTGAGCAGGTGCAGGCCGCACGCCTGGGCACATTCCAGGTAGGCGGTCGCGCCGTCGGCGGTGACCAGGATCTCACCGGCCGCCGGCCGGCCCAGCGGGTCGACCGTCGGCACCGGCACCCGGCGGGTGTCGAGGGCCTCGGCGAGGACGTCGAGGAAGCCGGGGCCACCGTCGGCGAGCGGCCGGATGAGCAGGTCGTCGGCGGTGGCGACCGTACGCCAGCCGTCGGCGACCGCTTCGGCCACGTCGGGGGCGGACAGCGTGCCCGCGAACTTGTCCGGACAGAGCAGCACGCGCATGCCCAGCAGTGTGGCAGCACACACCGGTGGAAGCTGCGTCGCGCCCGCGCTGTGGGACCATGGGGTACGTGACGTCGACCTGGGTAGAACCCTCCAACACCGCCACGGCACTGCTGCTCCTCGGCCGTGGCAGCGACCCCGCCACCGAGCGTGGCGTCGAGTGTCCGGGTGACCTGCCGGCCCCGAGCGACCCTGATCTGGTCGCCCGCGCGGCGGCGGCCAAGGCGAAGCTCGGCACCCGGGTGTTCGTGCTGGGGCACCACTACCAGCGCGACGAGGTGATCCAGTTCGCCGACGTGACCGGTGACTCGTTCAAGCTGGCCCGGGAGGCGGCGGCCCGCCCCGACGCGGAGTACATCGTCTTCTGCGGTGTGCACTTCATGGCCGAGAGCGCCGACATCCTCACCTCGGACGCCCAGAAGGTGATCCTGCCGGACCTGGCCGCGGGCTGCTCGATGGCCGACATGGCCGTGCTGTCGCAGGTCGAGAAGGCCTGGGACGTGCTCAGCGACCTGGGCATCGCCGACCAGACCGTCCCGGTCACGTACATGAACTCCTCGGCGGACATCAAGGGCTTCGTCGGGCGCAACGGGGGCGTCGTCTGCACCTCGTCCAACGCGAAGCGCGCGCTGGACTGGGCGTACGAGCAGGGGTCGAAGGTGCTCTTCCTGCCCGACCAGCACCTGGGCCGCAACACGGCGGTGCTCGAGATGGGCCTCTCCCTCGACGACTGCGTGCTCTACGACCCGCACAAGCCGAACGGCGGGCTGACCCCGGAGCAGCTGCGCGACGCGAAGATGATCCTGTGGCGCGGGCACTGCTCGGTGCACGGCCGGTTCACCCTGGACAGCGTCAACGACGTGCGCGAGCGGGTGCCGGGCGTCAACGTGCTGGTGCACCCCGAGTGCCGGCACGAGGTGGTCAACGCCGCCGACTTCGTCGGCTCGACGGAGTACATCATCAAGGCGATCGAGGCGGCCCCGGCCGGCTCGTCGTGGGCGGTGGGCACCGAGCTGAACCTGGTCCGCCGGCTGGCGCTGGCCCACCCGGACAAGCAGATCATGTTCCTCGACAAGGCGGTCTGCTACTGCTCGACGATGAACCGGATCGACCTGCCGCATCTGGTGTGGGCGCTGGAGGAACTGGTCGCCGGCCGGGTGGTCAACCAGATCACGGTCGACGAGGACACCGCCCACCACGCCCGCGTGGCGCTGGACCAGATGCTCGCCCTCCCCGGCGCGGACACCCCGCCGCCGACCGCGGCCTGACCACTCTCCGTAACGCCCTTGGCACGATAAAGTGCCGGATCACCGATAAATGCCGTCCAGGGCGATGTGACCTGGGTCATTCTCGTCACCGAGGGCTATGCTGCCGGGGCGACGCGGGCCGGCGTTTTACGGCCGCCCCGTTCCGGGTAGCAGGAGACCTTGCCCCACGATCGACACGGCACCACCCGACGCGCTGCTGGAGGTTGCATTGACCGACGACGTCCTGGTCGTACACGGAGGCACTCCGCTGGAAGGGCGGATCCGCGTGCGCGGCGCGAAGAACCTGGTCTCGAAGGCGATGGTCGCCGCTCTGCTGGGCGACACCCCGAGCCGGCTCTACGACGTGCCGAAGATCCGTGACGTCGAGGTCGTCCGTGGGCTGCTCGGCCTGCACGGGGTGAAGGTCACCGACGGCGACGAGGACGGCGAGCTGGTCTTCGACCCCGCCAACGTGGAGAGCGCCAGCACCGACCAGATCAACGTGCACGCGGGCTCCAGCCGGATTCCGATCCTGTTCTGCGGCCCGCTGCTGCATCGCCTCGGCCACGCCTTCATCCCGGATCTCGGCGGCTGCCACATCGGCCCGCGGCCGATCGACTTCCACCTTCAGGCGCTGCGCGAGTTCGGTGCGACGGTGGAGAAGCGCCCCGAGGGTCTGCACCTGTCGGCGCCGAACGGGCTGCACGGCACCAAGTTCGCCCTGCCGTACCCGAGTGTGGGCGCGACGGAGCAGGTGCTGCTGACCGCGGTGATGGCCGACGGCGTCACCGAGCTGCGCAACGCGGCGGTCGAGCCGGAGATCATCGACCTCATCTGCATCCTGCAGAAGATGGGCGCGATCATCAAGGTGCACACCGACCGGGTCATCGAGATCCAGGGCGTGCCGCGGCTGCACGGCTACAACCACCGGCCGATCCCGGACCGGATCGAGGCGGCGAGCTGGGCCGCCGCCGCGCTGGCCACCCGCGGTCACGTCGAGGTGCTCGGCGCGCAGCAGGCCGACATGATGACCTTCCTGAACGTCTTCCGCTCCGTCGGCGGCGAGTACGAGGTCACCGACGCCCGCCCGCCGAAGCTGGGCGACCCCGGCCAGGAGGGCGGCATCCGCTTCTGGCACCCGGGCGGGGAGCTGAAGTCGGTGGCGCTGGAGACCGACGTGCACCCCGGCTTCATGACCGACTGGCAGCAGCCGCTGGTCGTGGCGCTCACCCAGGCGCGCGGCCTGTCGATCGTCCACGAGACGGTGTACGAGCAGCGGCTCGGCTACACCGAGGCGCTGAACACGATGGGCGCCAACATCCAGGTCTACCGGGACTGCCTCGGCGGCACCCCCTGCCGCTTCGGCCGGCGGAACTTCAAGCACTCGGCGGTCATCGCCGGGCCGAGCAAGCTGCACGCCGCCGACCTGGTGATCCCCGACCTGCGGGCCGGCTTCAGCCACCTGATCGCGGCGCTCGCCGCCGAGGGCACCTCCCGGGTGTACGGCGTCGACCTGATCAACCGCGGCTACGAGGACTTCGAGGCGAAGCTCGCCGATCTCGGCGCGCACGTCGAGCGTCCCTGACGCCGTACGACCCGGCACCGGCACGCCCTGATCGGGCAGTACGGGTGTCCCCGGTCACGTCCCGCTCCCGCCCGGTGCACCGCGATGTGCACCGGGCGGGAACGTTTGGCTACCCTTTCCGCGTGCCGTCGCTGTTTCGCCGCAAGTCCGCCGACCTCGTCGACGAGGCCGTCACCCCGGTGACGCCCGACGAGGAGTCCTCCTCCGCCCGCACCCGGGGCTACACCCCGGCCAAGGGCCGCGAGACGCCGAAGCGTCCCGCCGCCGGGCGCCGCCCCGTCGGCACCGGCAAGCCGCTGACCAAGGAGGAGCAGCGGGCGGTCCGACGCCAGCTCCGCGCCGAGTCCGCGGCGGAGTTCCGGCGGGAGGGCGGGCCGCGTGACCGTGGCCCCGAGCGGCTGCTGGCCCGCAACGTGGTCGACTCCCGGCGTACGGTCGGCACCTGGTTCTTCGGTGGCGCCCTGGTGGTGCTGATCGGGTCCAACCCGGGAATGCCCCCGGCGATCCAGCTCGCCTCCAACCTGGTCTGGGGCGCCCTGGCGCTCGGCGTGATCGTGGACTCGGTCCTGATCTGCCGGAAGATCAGGAAGCTGGTCCGGGAGCGCTTCCCGAACACCGGCCAGCGGATGGGCTCCCTCTACCTGTACGCGATCATGCGCTCGATCACCTTCCGCAAGATGCGCACCCCCCAGCCGCGGGTCAGCATCGGCGACCCGGTCTGACCTCGACGGTCCGGCCCCTCCCGCCGAGGCCGGCCAGCCCCGCCATCACCTCGGCCACCCGCGCCGACTCCAGGGCGTACACCAGCCGGTGCCCGTCCGCCTCCACGCGGCGCAGGGCCGCGCCGGCAGCACCGGCGCCCGCCAGCGAGGCGCTGGCGGTAGGTGGCGTACCGACGGAAGCCCGAGCCCGCTATAGCCCGAAATGTCCGGAACCATAGGATAACGTTTGGGACGGTGGGCCGAGCCACAGTGGCGGTGAGCGAGCCCACGCCGCTACCCTCCTTCCGCAGCCACGCCATGCCGGAACGGGTGACCCAACCGGGGGTGCGCGGCGCCCAGCGCGACAATTTGCAACGAGGTGACATCGCCGTGAGCGAGCGGACGCGAGCCGACCACCGGGGCGCGGCCGTGAGCGAGCGGACGCCCGCCGGCACCGCCGCCGTTTCCGCTCGCGTCCGCCACCTCGGTTCCGCGCCGGCCACCACCCACGGCGACGGGTCGCCCGGATGAGTCGCGGATACGCCGACCGGTGGAACGATCCGGCCGAGCCGTCCTGGGTGGTCGAGCCCACCAACGAGTGGCACCCCCAGTTCCCGGGTCAGCGCTACGCGGGTGATATCGGCGTCCACCACGTACCGCCGCCGGCTCCGCGTGGCCGGGCGGCCGTCGTCGGCCGGGCCGAGGTGCCGCCGCTGGCGCCCACCCGCCCGGACGGGACGTACGTCGGCCGGTC
>NZ_JBFAMU010000379.1:0-4818 GCF_040656655.1 Micromonospora sp. NPDC049799 | reverse complement strand
GTCGGGGTGGTTCCGGTGGCGGCGGAGCGCGACGCGTTGGAGGGTGCCGGCCTGGCGTCGGTGGTGGCGTTGGCCGACGCGCGGGATCCGGTGGCGCTGTCGACGGCGGTGACGTCGGCGCTGGGGGCGCCGGCGGACGTGACGGTGGTGTGCGTGGACGTGCCGGGCTGCGAGCACGGCGCGGTGCTGGCCACCGCCGACGGCGGCACGGTGGTCTTCTTCTCGATGGCGACGAGCTTCGCGGCGGCGGCGTTGGGCGCGGAGGGCCTGGCGGCGGACGTGACGATGCTGGTGGGTAACGGGTACGTGCCGGGGCACGCGGAGCTGGCGATGGGGCTGTTGCGCTCCGAGCCGGGGGTGCGTCGTCTCTTCGAGGCGCGGCTGGCGGCAGACTGAGTGCCATGACGAACCCCTCGACGTTGTACCGCGGTGGCGTGCTGCACTGTCCGGCGGATCCGAGCGCGACGGCGCTGCTGGTGCGCGACGGCCGGATCGCCTGGTTGGGTGCGGCCGGTGACGCGCCGGCCGCCGATCAGGTGGTGGAGCTGGACGGGGCGCTGGTGACGCCGGCGTTCGTGGACGCGCACGTGCACGCCACGGACACGGGTCTGGTGTTGTCGGGCCTGGACCTGTCGTCGGTGCGGTCGGCGGGTGAGCTGCTGGACGCGGTGTCGGCGTTCGCGGCGGGGTTGCCGGGCGACGCGGTGGTGCTGGGGCACGGTTGGGACGAGTCGAACTGGGCGGACCGGCGGCTGCCGGACGCCGCCGAGTTGGACCGGGCGGCCGGTGGGCGGCGGGTGTACCTGTCGCAGGCGTCGATCCACTCGGCGTTGGTGTCGGCGGCGCTGCTGGCGGCGTGTCCGGAGGCGCAGGCCGCGCCGGGGTACGACGCGTCGGGCTGGTTGCGGCGCGACGCGCACCATGTGGTGCGGGCGGCGGCGCAGGGGTCGGTGACCCGGGCGCAGCGGGTGGCCGCGCAGCGGGTGGCCCTGGCGCACGCGGCGTCGCTGGGTATCGCGGCGGTGCACGAGTGCGGCGGTCCGGAGATCTCCGACGAGGAGGACTTCGCCGGGTTGCTGGCGATCTCCGGTGCCGGTGTGCCGGAGGTGTACGGGTACTGGGGTGAGCTGTCGGGTGCGGCGCGGGCGCGGGAGTTGGGCGCGGTGGGCGCGGGCGGGGACCTGTTCGCCGACGGGGCGCTGGGGTCGCGGACGGCGCACGTGTCGTCGGCGTACCTGGACTCCGAGGGCGGGTCGTGCGGGCACGGGTACCTGAGCGTGGAGCAGGTGCGTGACCACCTGCTGGACTGCGCGGCGCACGGGATGCAGGGCGGGTTCCACGCGATCGGTGACGCGGCGATCTCCACGGTGCTGGAGGGGTTCGCGGCGGCGGCGGGGACGTTGGGCACGGATCGGTTGCGGGCGGCCCGGCACCGGGTGGAGCACGCGGAGATCATGAGCAAGCGGTTGATCGCCGGGTTCGTGGAGTACGGGATCGTGGCGTCGATGCAGCCGGCGTTCGACCGGTTGTGGGGTGGCGCGGGCCGGATGTACGAGTCGCGGTTGGGTCTGGACCGGTCGTTGGAGTCCAACCCGATGGGTGCGATGCACTCGGTGGGGGTGGCGTTGGCGTTCGGGTCGGATTCGCCGGTGACGCCGCTGGATCCGTGGGGGTCGGTGCGGGCGGCGGCGGCGCACCACAACCCGTCGCAGCGGATGAGTGTGCGGGCGGCGTTCGCGGCGCACACCCGGGGTGGGTGGCGGGCGGTGCACCTGGACAGCGAGGGTGTGCTGGCGTTGGGTGCGCCGGCGACGTTCGCGGTGTGGGAGACCCCGGCGGGGGTGGACCGGGGTCTGCCGGTGCTGCTGGCCGAGGACCCGGAGCTGCGGGGTCCGGAGGATCCGACGCCGTTGCCGGTGTGCCGGCGCACGGTGCTGCGCGGTGAGGTCATCTACGAGGAAGGCAGTTCGTGACACAGAAGCTTGACCTGGATCCGGCGCTGGTGGCGCGGGCGCGGGAGTTGGCGCGCCGTGCCGGGGCGCCGGTGGTGGAGTTGGCGCGCAGTCACACCACGGTGTCGGTGGAGCGGGCGGTGCTGCGGCTGGCCGGGGTGAGCGGCGCGGACCCGGACGGTATTCCGTGGGTGAACCGGCTGGTCGACGCGGTGGTCGCGGACGTGGGTCTGGGGCACGGGGTCGCGGGGCCGGTGTTCGACGCGATGGCCCGTGAGGGTGTCACGGATGTGACGTTGCTGGCGCAGAAGGCCGCGGCCGGGTCGGTGCGGTTCGTGGTGCCGTCGGGCAGGGCGGCCACGGCCGCCCGCCGGGCCGCGCGGAAGGCGGTCGCGGCCGGGATCCGGCTGGTCGACCGGCGCCGGGTCGAGCGGGAGCGCCTGGTGAGACGGTACGGGGATCCGAAGCAGCGGCCGTGGATCTACCTGATCGTGGCGACCGGGGACATCTACGAGGACATTCCGCAGGCGCAGGCGGCGGCGCGGGCGGGCGCGGACGTGATCGCGGTGATCCGGTCGACGGGGCAGTCGCTGCTGGACTACGTGCCGGAGGGCGCGACCCGGGAGGGGTTCGCCGGGACGTACGCGACGCAGGAGAACTTCCGGCTGATGCGGGCGGCGTTGGATGAGTCGTCGCGGGAGTTGGGCCGGTACGTGCGTCTGACGAACTACGCGTCGGGTCTGTGCATGCCGGAGATGGCGACCCTGGCCGGTCTGGAACGCCTGGACATGATGCTCAACGACTCGATGTACGGGATCCTGTTCCGCGACATCAACCCGATCCGCACGTTCGTGGACCAGCGGTTCTCGCGGCAGGTGCACGCCCGGGCGGGGATCATCATCAACACCGGTGAGGACAACTACCTGACCACCGCCGACGCGGTGGACGAGGCGCACACGGTGACGGTGTCGCAGCTGCTCAACGAGTATTTCGCGCACGAGGCGGGCCTGGCGGACTGGCAGTTGGGGCTGGGGCACGCGTTCGAGATCAACCCGGACGTGCCGGAGTCGTTCCGGTTGGAGCTGGCGCACGCGCTGCTGGCGCGGGAGCTGTTCCCGGACGCGCCGCTGAAGTGGATGCCGCCGACGAAGCACATGACCGGTGACGTGTTCCGGGGCAACCTGCTCGACGGGTTCTTCAACCTGGTGGGCACGATGACCGGGCAGGGGATCCTGCTGGTGGGAATGATGACCGAGGCGGTGGTGACGCCGTGGCTGTCGGACCGGGACATCGCCCTGCAGAACGTGCGGTACGTGCTCGGCGCGGCCGGGGGGCTGCACGAGGACTTCGTGCCCGCGCCGGGCGGGTTCATCCAGCAGCGCGCCAACCGGGTCCTCGGTGAGGCGCTGGACCTGTTGGAGCGGATCGGGGAGCAGTCGCTGCTGACGGCGATCGCCGAGGGCACGTTCGGGATCATGAAGCGGCCCGCGGACCGGGGCAAGGGCCTCGACGGGGTCGCGCGGCACGAGGCCGGCTACTACAACCCGGCCACCGACATCCTGGAGCAGGCGTCGTGAGTGACAAGACGATCGTCCGGCCGTACGGGGACACCACCGGTGACGGCATGGTGCAGGTGTCGTTCACGCTGCCGGTGCCGCACGACAAGCGGGCCGAGGGCGCGGCGGTGCAGCTCGCGGCGAAGATGGGCATCGACCCGGCGATGCTGGTGCACGCCAAGCCCGTCGGCGACGGGTTCACGTTCTTCGTGGTGTACGGGCGGGTGAACCACCTGGTGGACCTGTCCGCGGTGCAGGTGGTGGAGCGTGACTACCCGCTGCTGGGCGCCAAGGAGGTCAACGCGGTGGTGAAGCGGCAGTTGCGCCGCAAGCTGTCGGTGGTGGGTGCGTGCATCGGCACCGACGCGCACACCGTCGGCATCGACGCGATCCTCAACGTCAAGGGCATCGCGGGGGAGAAGGGCCTGGAGTACTACCGGGAGTTGAAGGTCACCAACCTGGGCGCGCAGGTCAGCGTGCCGGAGCTGGTGGAGGCCGCCCGGGTGGAGAAGGCCGACGCGGTGCTGGTGTCGCAGGTGGTGACGCAGCGCGACGCGCACCTGCACAACACGCGGGAGATGTCGGCGGCGTTCCGGGAGGCCATGCCGGCCGGGAAGCGTCCGCTGCTGATCGTCGGCGGTCCCCGTTTCGACGAGAAGATGGCCGGCGAGCTGGGTGTCGACCGGATCTTCGGCCGGGGCACCACCCCGGGCGAGGTCGCGTCGTACCTGGTGCACGCGTTGATCACGAACAGGAAGGTGCCGGCATGAGCGACGCACGGCTGGGTTTGACGGTGACGCACCGGCGGTACGTGCCGTACGCGCACGCCCACTACGCGGGGAACCTGGTCGACGGCGCGTACGCGCTGGGCCTGTTCGGGGACGTCGCCACCGAGGTGTGCATCCGCACCGACGGCGACGAGGGCCTGTTCGCGTCCTACTCCGACGTGCAGTTCCGGGCGCCGATGAAGGCCGGCGACGTGCTGGAGGTGACCGCGACGGTGACCCGGGTGGGCACCCGCAGCCGCACCCTCGACTTCGAAGCGCGGGTGGTGTGCCGGGGGCGCCCCGACAAGGGGGAGTCCGCCGCCGAGGTCCTCGACGAGCCGGTGGTGGCGGTCACCGCGACCGGCACCGTGGTCGTACCGCCGGCGGCGTGAACGTCGCCGTCTGCGCCGACGTCGGCTCGACGTACACCAAGGTCGCGGTGGTCGACCTGGACGGCGGTGGTCTGCTCGCGGCGGCGTCGGCGCCCACGACGGTGGACAGTGACGTGCTGCACGGCCTGGACGCCGCGGTCGCGGCAGCCAC
>NZ_JBFAMU010000378.1:0-4823 GCF_040656655.1 Micromonospora sp. NPDC049799 | reverse complement strand
GTGCTCACCGGGGTCGGCGCGGTCCGGCGTACGGCGCGGGTCGCCCCGGGCGAGTCGGTCGCGGTGATCGGCCTGGGCGGGGTGGGGTTGTCCGTGGTCGGTGCCGCCCGCGCGGCCGGCGCCGGACGGGTGCTGGCCGTCGACGTGTCACCGGCGAAGGCGGAGCTGGCCCTCGCGGTCGGCGCCACCGACTTCCTGGTCGCCGACGACACGATCAGCCGCGCCGTACGGGAGCGGACCGACGGCCGGGGCGTGGACCACGCGTTCGAGTGCGTGGGGCGGGGCAGCACCATCCGTACCGCGTGGCGGGCCGCCCGGCGCGGTGGCCAGGTGACCGTGGTGGGCATGGGCGCCAAGGACGACGTCGTCCCGCTCAGCGCGCTGGAGATCTTCCACTCGGCCCGGACGCTGCGCTCGTCGGTCTACGGGTCGTCCGACCCGGACCGCGACCTGCCGGAGCTGGCCCGGGCGGTCCTCGACGGCAGCCTCGACCTCGCCCCGCTGATCACCGATCGCACCACCCTGGACGGTGCGGCGGCGGCGTTCGCGCGGATGGCCCGGGGCGAGGGCGCCCGCACCGTCGTGGTGCCCTGAGGCGTCGTTGGTGCGGTGACCCATGGACGTTCACCGGATCGGAAGGAGCGGACCCGCCGGAGCGCCATGACGCGGGCCAGGGGCGGGGCGTGGAGTACGGAGGGAGGTGCCGTTCGGCTGGTGGATCCGGAACCGCCAGCCCGAGGTACGTGAGCGGTCCGGGATCGGCGACGGGAAGCGGTCGGAACCCGAGCCGGTCGTAGAACGGCCGGGCCCGGCGGTTGGCGGTCACCATCCCGACGTGCACGGCGGGTGTTCCGCGTTCGCGTAGTGCGGTGACGAAGCGGTCGACGAGAGCCCGCCCGTGTCCGGACCTCCGGTATCCGGCGAGCAGGTCGATGTGCAGATGGGCGGGGTAGTGGGCGAGGTCCGGCAGCACCATCCGCTCGGGCGTGTGCAGCAGGTGCGCCATGACGGCGTCCGGCGTGGTCGGATCCCC
This sequence comes from Micromonospora sp. NPDC049799, assembly GCF_040656655.1. Classification (NCBI taxonomy): domain Bacteria; kingdom Bacillati; phylum Actinomycetota; class Actinomycetes; order Micromonosporales; family Micromonosporaceae; genus Micromonospora; species Micromonospora sp. NPDC049799. The sequence goes on along the minus strand of NZ_JBFAMU010000378.1, from coordinate 3,790 downwards.
GTTGGGCGGCGGATACCGGTCGCTGACCAGGGGCAGCCACTCGCTGCGGAACCGCCTGGCGAAAGCGGCGGTGTCGGCGGTGCCGAGGACGTATCCGACGGGTACACCATCGTGGTCCAGGACGAACGCCAGGTCGGGTTCCAGGTGGCTGTAGGGGTGGGCGAAGATCTCCGGCAGGATGTCCGGGTCGGCGTAGGAGGTCGAGGCGTCCTCGCCGGCGTCGGCGGTGCGGATGCAGATGTCGTGGACGGCGTCGCGGTCGTCGGGCTGGTACGGACGGATGATCAACACGGCTCCCGTTGCTCTCGGCTCAGCAGTCGTACGGTCGGTCGACCCTGGCGCCTGCCAGGGTGAGGGCCCACCAGTTCAACTGGCGCACCATCTCGGCCAGGGCGGCTTCGGCAGGCCCCGGGTCGCGCAGCTCGCCGTCGTCGTCGAACGCGTCGTGCACGTTCGGAATGAGGACGCCGGTGCGCATGGTGGGGACGTGCAGTTCGGCGAAGACGTTCCGCAGTTGTTCCACCGCGCGCAGACCGCCAGAGGCGCCGCCGTAGGAGACGAAGCCGAGGGGTTTGGCCCGCCACTGTTCGTACGGTGTGTCGATGGCCGTCTTCAGGGGGCCAGGGTAGCCGTGGTTGTACTCGGGCGTGACGACGACGAAGGCGTCGGCCCGTTCGACGCGCTTGGTGAACCGCTCGGCGTCACCGCCACCGGCCAGGTCCTCAGGGAGGTCGAGTTCGGCCAGGTCGAGATGGTCGACGGCGGCGTCAGTGTGCCTGTCGAGGTGGCGGAGGAACCATCGGGTCACCGTCGGGCCGATACGGTCGGCGCGGACACTGGCGGTGATGACGGCGAGGGAATAGGGGTCACGCATCGCGATCTCCTGCTGGCGGTCTGAGTTCCAGATCTGGCGCGGTGGGGCAGTCCCCGCCCGGCGGGGAGAGCGTGGCGACGAGGGCTCGGATCTCCGGCGGGCTCAGAGCGAGGCCGAACTCCTCGCCAAGCACGGCACCGTACTCCTGGTTGGTCAGCGACCGGGTGCTGGTCGTGGCGCCGGGGCGTTCCTCGCTGTAGACGCGGCCGATGAGCCGTCGGATCGCTGTGTCGTTCTTGCGGACGACGACGCACTGCTGGGTGAAGGGCGAGTGTGGGCTGGTGGCGGTGTTGTGGTTGGCGACCTCGACGTCCACCGGGTACTGCGGCTCCTCGGTGAAGGTCAGCAGCGTGGTCCAGGCGTCGATGATCCGCTCCTGCAGCCGCCAGGCGCCGTCCGCGCCGCGCCGGAGCTGGTACTCCCACGCGCCCTGCCGCTGCGGGTCGCCCTCCACCAGCGGCAACGGCTCGAGCAGGCCGGAGCCGAAGCCCACGTCGGCCAGCCACACCCGGTCGCCGTCGTCGACCCGCAGGACCAGGTGCGACCGTGGGCGCGGCTGCTCGGCCGGATCACCGGTACGGGCGAGCAGCCGGTCCACCCGATAACCGAGGCGCTGGAGTACCGCACCGAAGAGCACCCCGTGCTCGTAGCAGTACCCGCCGCGGCCGGCGTGGACGAGCTTGTCCTGCACCCGCGGCAGGTCCACCTCGACGCCCCGGCCGAGCATGACGTCCAGGTTCTCGAAGGCAATCGCTGCGATGTGTGCCTGGTGCAGGTTGCGGAGCGTCGTACCGTCTGGCGCGGTGGATCCCTGGTGACCGACGCGGCGCAGGTACGCGTCAAGATCGAGTGCATTGATCCGCCAGTGGACGACAGGGTCGACGAGGCCCAGTGGTGGAGGTGGTTGAGCGGTCACGTCACGTTCCTCTCGTCTCAGCGCGCGGGCACGGGTCCCGTGCTGGAGCGGACGACGAGTTCGGTTGGCAGGGTCACGCGATTCGGCGTGCCGTCGGGGTCGAGCAACATACGTGCCATCAACCGGCCCTTCTCGTGAATGGGTTGGCGGACGGTGGTCAGCCCGGCCGACGCCGCCAGCGGCACGTCGTCGAAGCCCGTGACCGACAGGTCTCGCCCAACGTGGAGGCCCATGCCGAGGGCGGCCTCGACGATGGCGGCGCCGAGCACGTCACTGTCCGCGGCGATGGCCGTCGGACGGTCGGGAGCCGCGAGGATCGCTGCCGCTGCCGCGCGGCCGGAGGCGGAGGCGTTGCTGCCTCCGCTGACGACACGCACCCGGGCGTCGGCAGGCAACCCCTGACGGATGCCGACCAGCCGGTTGCGCGAGTAGGGGTAGAGCGCCGCTTCGTCGACCCGGGAGACGATTCGGCCCGGCTCCCCCGGGGACGAGACCACGACCGCGACGTCACGATGGCGGAGGCCGGCCAGGTGGCGCCCGATGTCGACGCCCGCCTGACGGTCATCGATCAGCACGCAGCGGCCGGTGGCCGTCTCGCTGGAGCGGACCAGGGGAAGCCCCCGGTCGGACAGGGCGCGGACGGCGGGATGGTCGTCGGTGAGCCCGTCAGCCACCGCGCCGTCGATGACCGCCCGGTGCACGGCGGCGAGCGACTGGCGTACCTCCGCGTCGGTGAGCCCTTCGACGACCGGCGCGAACGGGATGAGCACCAGGCTGGTGCGGCTGTGCGCCAAGGTTTCGGCGAGGCCACCGAGCAGGGCGAGGACATAGGGATCACTGAAGGCGTACGTCAGTTCGGTCGTGAAGATGACGCCGATCGCGTTGGCCCGCCCGGTGCGCAACGACCTCGCGGCGGCGTCCGGCCCGGAGTAACCGAGTTCGCGAGCCACCGCCAGGATCCGTGACTGCATCTCCGGCGACAGCCGGTCCGGACGGTTGAAGGCGTACGACACCGCCGCCGTCGAGACCCCGGCTGCCTCTGCGACCGACCGCAATGTCACCCGGATCCCCATGACCCTCCTCGTGTTAATCGTTTAACATCGTGCATTGTGGAGAGCGAGACGTCAAGAAGAAGCCTACGAACCGAGGTCCCGTCGGCTGATGCGGGACAGGACGTGCTCCACCTCGGTAGCTGGCTCGCGGAGGTACAGGAAGCCACCTTTCGGCGGGCCCTTCCCGCCACGGCAGGCGCTTACCCACCGGGGAAGCGGATGACCGGTCCGCAACTGGTTGCCCAGCTCACGTCCGGCCGCTACGCCGTGCTCGCCACCAGCCGGCCCGACGGACGCCCGCATGCCATACCCACCGGGCTCGTCCTACACCACCGCTCGGTGTGGCTGCCGGTCACCCGCGGCGCCGTCCGTCTCGCCAACGTAGCCACGCACCCTTGGGCGTCCGTGGTCATGCTCGAAGGGTTCGGTCCGACCCATGCGCCGGTGATCCTTGAAGGACCTGCCGTCGCGGTCGACCGAGCCGACGAGGGGGTTCTGCAGAACGCGCAACAGCGGGGACGGGACATGTCCTGGGCGTCGTCGTGGATCAGACTCTCGCCAGAAAGGATCCTCAGTTACGCGGGCTCGGCGGTTCGATCGGCCTGACCGAGGGCAGGACAGCGAGCGCCCCGACCAAGCGATCTGCGGGTTGGGACAGGGTGGCCGGCCCCGGACCAGGTCACGCAGAGCACTAGTTCAGGGCCCGGACGAGTTCGGTCCGGGACCGGATCCCGAGCCGGTGGAAGATGTTGCGCAGGTGGTGGTCGACCGTCCGGGTGGACAGGAACATGCGGGCGGCGACCTCGCGGTTGGTGGCTCCCTCGGCGACCAGTTGGGCGATCCGCAGCTGCTGGCCGGTCAGCAGCCGCACCGCGGCCGGGTCGGCCGCACCGACGGACTCGCCGGCCGCCCGCAGCTCCGCGTGGGCGGACCAGGCCACCGCGGAGC
>NZ_JBFAMU010000377.1:0-4830 GCF_040656655.1 Micromonospora sp. NPDC049799 | reverse complement strand
GTTCCAGGGCCTGCGCCGGGCGTGGCGGGCGGGTGACGACCTCTACGCGGAGGTGACGCTGCCGGAGGCCGCACGTGTCGACGTCGACCGGTTTGAAGGGCGGCACCGCCGATCGCGACCAGGCTGACCAGCACGGCCCCCGAGGCCGGTACGAGCACCCGCAGCAGCAGGTCCTGGACCGCCTCCACGTCGGAGACGAGCCGGCTCAGCGCGTCGCCCGAGCGCTGGCCGAGGCTGTCGCGCCGTGCGGCGAGCGTGGCGAAGACCCGGGTCCGGACGTCGGTGACCAGCCGCAGCACGGCGTCGTGACCGGCCAGCCGTTCGGTGTAGCGCAGCACGCCCCGACCGATCGCCAGCGCCCGGACCGCCACGATCGCGACGGTGAGCCGGTCCAGCGGAGGGCGTCCGGCGGCGCTCATCAACAACCAGGTGGCGGTGGCCATCAGCGCCAGTGCGGCGAACTCGGTGGCGGCGGCGAGCAGCCCCGCGCCGACCAGCCGGTTCAGGTAGGGCCTCGCGAGCCGCAGCACCGTGCGTTCCGGCGCAGGGGTCCGGCTGGTCATCGGGCCTCCCCGGCCGGAGTCGGGGTGAGTTCGGTGACCCGGCCGTCGTCCACCCGCAGGACGCGGTCGGCGTCGGCGAGCAGTGCGGGCCGGTGTGCCACCAGCAGCGCGGTGCGGCCGGCGACCAGCCGGCGGGTGGCCTCCAGCACGACCGCCTCCGAGGCGCTGTCCAGTCGGGCGGTCGGCTCGTCGAGCAGGACCACCGGCGCGTCCCGCAGGAACGCGCGGGCCAGGGCGACCCGCTGCCGCTGGCCGCTGGACAGGCCGTGGCCGTGCTCGCCGAGGACGGTGGCGAGCCCGTCGGGCAGGCCGGCGACCACCTCGTCCAGCGCGGCGTCTCCGACCGCGCCGGCCAGCGCGTCGTCCGATGTGTCGGCGGCGCCGAGACGGATGTTGTCGGCCAGCGTGGCCGCGAAGAGGTGGGCCCGCTGCGGTACCCAGGCGACCTGCCGACGCCAGCCGTCCGGGTCGGCGTCGGCGAGGTCGACCCCGTCCACGGTGACGCGGCCGGCGGTCGGGGTCACGAAGCCGAGCAGCAGGTTGATCAGGGTGCTCTTGCCGGCGCCGCTCGGCCCCACCACGGCGATCCGCTCGCCCGGCCGGATGGTCAGCGTGACGTCGCGGAGGGCTGTCGTCCGCTCGTACGCGACGGTGACCGACTCGAACCGGATCTCGCCCCGCCCGTCCGGCACCGGACGGCTGCCCCGGCCGACGGCGGCGGGCGCGCCCTCGATGACCTCGAAGGCGTGGTTGAGTGCGGTGAGGCCCTCCATGCTGGCGTGGAAGCGGCTGCCGGCGGTGCGGAGCGGCAGGTACGCCTCCGGGGTGAGCAGCAGCACCAGCAGCGCGGTGGAGAGGGTGAGCCCGCCGGAGAGCAGCCGGATGCCCACCGGCACCGCGACCAGCGCCACCGACAGGGTGGCGACAAGCTCCAGCACCAGCGCCGACAGGAACGCGATCCGCAGGGTCTTCATGGTGGCCCGGCGGTGCCCGTCGGCCATCCGGCGGACCACGTCCGTCTGGGCGCGGGCGCGGCCGAACGTCCGCAGCGTGGGCAGCCCGGCGATCATGTCGAGGAAGTGCCCGCCGAGCAGGGAGAGCCGCCGCCACTGGCGTTCCGTGGCGGCCTGCGCCTGCCAGCCGAGCAGCGCGCCGAAGATCGGGATGAGCGGCAGGGTGGCCGCGATGATCAGCGCCGAGCTCCAGTCGGCGACGAAGATCCGGGCCAGCACCGCCACCGGCACGGTCACGCTGAGCACGAGTTGCGGCAGGTAGCCGGTGAAGTAGGCGTCCAGCGCGTCCAGCCCGCGCCCGGCGAGGGTGGCGAGCTGGCCGGCCCGCTGCCCGGCGACCCAGCCCGGCCCGTGCCGTCCGACCGCGTCGAGCAACTGCACCCGCAGCGCCGCCTTGACGGTCGCCGCGACCCGCGCCGACACCGTGCCCTGCGCCCACACCAGCAGCGACCGGGCGGCCACCGCCGCCACGAACCCGGCCAGCGCCGGCCGGTCCAGCCGACCCGCGAACGCGGTGGCAAGCAGCGCCGCCAGTGCGGTGGCCTGCGCCACGACCAGTCCGGCGGCGAGCACGCCGAGGAGCGCGAGCACGGCGAGGTCGCGCCGGGCCGCGGGGACCCGGCGCAGCAGACGCGGGTCGAAGGGACGGCGGTTCACCAGTACACCGGTGCCCTGCCGTCGGTCCGTCCCCGGAAAACCCACCAGCACATCGCCTGGAAGCCTAGTAGGGCCGGAACGAGCGGCACCGTCAGCCAGCCCAGCAGCCGCAGGGTGGGCTCGCTGGCCGCCGCGTCGGCCACGGTCAGGGAGGCGGCGGGATCGACGGTGGACACCAGCGCGTACGGCCAGAGGGTCGCCCCGACCAGCACCACCGGCAGCGCCAGCGCCGCCGAGGTGGCGGCGAAGGCGACGCCCGGCCGCCGTCGGGCGAGGGCCACCCGGGCGCCCAGCAGCGCCGCGCCCAGCGCCGCCAGCAGGAGTACGCCGACCGCCGGCCGCTGCGCGGCAGCGCGTACGCCCTCGGAGAGCAGGCCCAGCGCGGTGGCCGCGCCGACCGCGGCGAGCGCCACCGGGATCAGCCGGCGGGCCAGCCGCCCGGCCGCGCCGGCGTCGGGGTCCGGCAGGCGGAGGGTGAGGAACGTCGCACCGTGCGCGGCGACCAGCGCGACCACGGCGAGCCCGGCGGCGGCCGCGAACGGGGTGAAGAGGTGGGTCACCCCGGAGACGTGGCCGTCGGCGTGCAGCGGTACGCCCTGGAGCAGCCCGGCGAGCACGAAGCCCCAGCCGGTCGCGGCGAGCAGGCTGCCCACCACGACCACCCGGTCCCAGGCGGCCCGGGCGCCCGCACCGGACGGCCGGCTGCGCAACTGCACACCGGCGGTCACCAGGATCACCCCGACCAGCGCGCCGACGACCGCCGGGTAGAGGCCGGAGAGCAGTTCCCCCTCCAGCGTCGGGAAGGCTCCGAAGAGGATGCCGACGGCCGCGACCAGCCAGACCTCGTTGCCGAGGAAGAACGGGCCGACCGCGTTCAGGGTGGCGCGCCGGGCGGCGGGGGTGGTCCGTCGGGCCAGCAGCAGGCCGACGCCGTAGTCGTAACCGCCGAGCACGAGGTACGCGGCGAAGAAGGCCCCGAGCAGGGCGTACCAGGCGAGTTCCACGGTGGGTTCCTATCCGGCGAGGGCGGGTTCGGGGCGGGGGTCGGCGGGCTGGTCGTCGGGCCGACGGCCGAGAGCGGGATCGTCGGCGCCGCGGGCGGCGTGCTTGGCGAGCAGCACCCAGTTGGTGACCGCGAGGGTGCCGAGCAGCAGCGTGAACCCGATGAGGGAGGCGAGCATCACCCCGGGGTCGACGCCGCTGACCGCCCGCTCGGTGGGGAGCAGCCCGTAGGCCACCCAGGGCTGACGGCCGACCTCGCGGGCGATCCAGCCGAGGATCAGCGCGACGAACGGCAGGGGCAGGGCCAGCAGGAGCAGCCAGAGCGGGAAGCGCAAGCGGACGATCCAGTCCCGCCAGAGCAGCGGGAGCAGCAGCCACAGCAGGCCCAGACCGAAGCCGATCAGGATCATGAAGCCGAGGCCGACGCTGGACAGCACCGGTGGTTCGTAGTCGCCCGGGCCGAAGCGGGCGGTCCACTCGGCGACCAGCGCGTCGGCGGCGGGCGTGCCGCCGAACTTGGTGGGCTGGACCTCACCGACCGGGCCGAACTGGGCGAAGCCGAAGCCCTGCACCGCGGTGATCGCGAGGGCGGCGGTGACCAGGCCGATCCGCAGCGAGGTGCGGAACAGCGCGTGGTCCGGTGTGCGGCGGATCAGGTGCCAGGAGCTGACCGCGGCCATCAGCATCCCGCCGACCAGCAGGGAGGCCGCGACCACGTGCCCGAAGGCCATGCCGAAGGTCGGGTTGGTGACCAGCGCGGAGAAGTCGGTGAGGTGCGCGATCCCGTCCCGGACCTCGTACCCGACCGGGTTCTGCAACCAGGCGTTGGCCACCATGATCCAGAACGCCGACGCGTACGCGGTGATGGCGACGCCCCACAGCAGGGCGACGTGGACGACGGGGCGGAGCCGGTGCCATCCGAAGATCCACATGCCGAGGAACGTCGACTCCAGGAAGAAGGCGACCAGGGTCTCGATGGCCAGCGGCGCCCCGAAGACGTTGCCCACGTAGCGCGAGAGGCCGCTCCAGTTCAGCCCGAACTGGAACTCCATGACGATGCCGGTGGCGATGCCGAGCACGTAGTTGATCACGTAGAGCTGGCCCCAGAAGCGGGTCAGGCGCTCCCACTTCGGGTCGCGGGTGAGGAACCAGGTGGTGTGCAGGCCCACCAGCAGGGTCACCAGGCCGAGGGTGACGACCACGAACAGGAAGTGGATCGAGGTCGTGGTGGCGAACTGCAGGCGCGCGAGGAGCAGGGTGTCCATGACCGCTCTCCAGAGGTTGACTCGCTTGTCGTAGCCAGCCTACACGTAGCTTACCTACGTATACCAAGCGCAAGATCGCCCTCGAACAGGGAAGTAGTGGCCTCCCTCGCTGCGGGAGGCCACTACGTCAGGGATCGAGCGTGATCATGCGGAGCACGGGCGCGGCGACGCGCCCGCTGGGGCCGCGGCCGGTGGCTCAGCTCAGGAAGAGCGAGATGGGGAGGGCGACCAGGGTGCCCGTCACCGCGAGCGCGGCGGCGCCGAGCAGGCGCGGCGGGCGGTCGGCGACCAGGAGCCGCTGCACCCGGACGTCCAGGTCCCGGTCGCCCA
>NZ_JBFAMU010000376.1:0-4836 GCF_040656655.1 Micromonospora sp. NPDC049799 | reverse complement strand
CCGGGCGACCCAGCCGAGCGGCCAGCAGGCCCGCGCCGACGTCCCGACGGCGGCTCAGCGCGACCGCGACGCCGGTGATCGCCACGCCGGTCAGCACGGCCAGTCCCAGTACCCACCAGCGCTCCCCGGCGTACGGCCGGATCTGGTAGAACCAGCCGGTGGGGGAGAGCCAGGCGAGCTGCCGGACGGCCCCGGTGCCGTCGTTCGCCACGGCGGCGGAGTCGGCGATGCCACGCAGCAGGAAGGTGGCGCCGAAGACGGCCAGGGCGATGCCGTTCGCGGTGCGGGCCGCCTCCACCAGCTGCGCGGTGACTGCCGCGACGGCGGCGAAGACCCAGCCGACCACGGTGACGCCCAACCCGTACGCCAGCGAGCCGGCGCCGGAGAGCCCGGCCCCCATCAGCCCGGCCGCGATGCCCAGCCCGATCAGCAGGTCGGCGACGCCGACGACGAGCAGGGCGGCGGCCAGCCGGGCGTGCCGGCCGACGGCGGCGGCGGTGACCAGCTCCGCCCGGCCGCTCTCCTCCTCGGTGCGGGTGTAACGAGTGATCAGCATGATGCTGGTGATCGCCACCAGCAGCAGAACCCAGACCGCGCTCTCCTTGACCACAATCCCGCCGAGGTGCTCCACGCCGAAGCTCGGCCCGCTGAACACCGCGGCTGCCGGGTTGCTGCCCACCCCCTCGGCGTACCCGCGCTGCTTCTCCGCCGAGGCGTAGGCGTCGGCGATCGACGCGGCCGGGCCGGCACCCAGGCTGATCGCGAGCAGCACCCACACCGGGAGACCGATCCGGTCCCGGCGCAGGGCCAGCCGGGCCAGGCGCCCGGTGCCGACCAGCTCGCTCATCGGGCACCGACCTTCTCGCCGCTGCGGTGCGGGCCGACGTCGTAGTGGCGCAGGAACAACTCCTCCAGCGTGGGCGGCTGGCTGACCAGCTCGCGCGCCTCGTACTGGCCGAGGCGGCGCAGCACCTCCGGCAGCGCGTCCGGGTCGACCTGGAGGCTGACCTGGTCGCCGTCCACCGTGACGTTGTGGGTGCCGGCCACCTCGTCGAGCCCGGCGGCCGGGCGGCCCAGCCGGGCCTGAATGGTGGTGCGGGTGAGGTGGCGCAGCTCGCCCAGTGAGCCGGTCTCCACGATCCGCCCGGAACGGATGATGCTGACCCGGTCGCAGAGCTTCTCCACCTCGCCGAGGATGTGGCTGGCCAGCAGCACGGTGCGGCCCTGCCGGCGAACCTCGCTCACGCACTGGTTGAACACCTCGGACATGAGCGGGTCGAGGCCGGAGGTCGGCTCGTCCAGGATGAACAGCTCCACGTCCGAGGCGAACGCCGCGACCAGGGCCACCTTCTGCCGGTTGCCCTTCGAGTAGGCCCGGCCCTTCTTGCGCGGATCCAGCTGGAAGCGGTCGAGCAGCTCGGCCTTGCGGCGCTGGTCCAGCCCGCCGCGCAGCCGGCCGAGCAGGTCGATCGTCTCCCCGCCGGAGAGCCGTGGCCACAGGCTCACGTCACCCGGCACGTACGCCAGCCGCTTGTGCAGCCGGGTGATGTCCCGCCAGGGGTCGCCGTCCAGCAGCCGCACCGTGCCCCCGTCGGCGCGCAGCAGGCCGAGCAGGACCCGGATCGTGGTCGTCTTGCCCGCGCCGTTGGGGCCCAGGAATCCGTGCACCTCACCGGCGCGCACGGACAGGTCGATGCCGTCCAGCGCGACCGTCTTGCCGAATCGTTTGACCAGGCCCTGGGCCTGGAAGGCGTCACTCATGCGGCGAGGTTCGCAACCGCTGCTGGCAGACGTCGCACAGATCGCTGTCACCCACCCACCGGATCAGACCATCCAGTCGGCCGCCCGTTCGCCCAGCATCACGCAGGTCAGGTTGGGGGTGGCCCGGGGGACGGCGGGCAGCACCGAGGCGTCCACCACCCGCAGCCCGTCCACGCCGTGCACCCGCAGGAACTGGTCGACCACCGCGCCCCGGTCGTCCGCCGGGCCCATCCGGGCGGTGCCGGTGGGGTGCCAGGAGGGCGCGACGAAGGTGCGTACCGCGCGGCGTAGCAGCGGCTCCTCGGCGACCATCCGGTCGGTCCAGAGCAGCACCCGGTCCAGCAGCCCGCTCATCGCCGGTGCCCGCAGCAGCGACCAGATCAGCCGGGTTCCGATCATCAGGCGCTGCTCGTCGCGGGGCTCACGGGCCAGGTGGAGCCGGATCTCCGGCGGGCTGTCCGGGGCCGCGTCCCGCAGCCGGACGCTGCCGCGCGAGTCGGTGTTCATCAGCATCACCGCCACCGACACGCCGGGCCGCCCGCGCAGCATCGGGCCGAGGGTGGGCACGTCTTCCGGGGACACGTTGCAGTTCAGGAAGACCATCAGATCCGGGTCCACGCCGTCGCTGGCAGCCCGCGCCACCACCGAGTGCCAGGGGTCGCCGGCCCGGCAGAGTCCGGCCCGCGGCACCGCCCAGATGCCCAGCAGCGGGTGGTCGCTGAGGTTCGCGCCCACCCCCGGCAGGTCCACCCAGGGCCGTACGCCGAGCGCGGCGAGCCGGTCCGCCGGCCCGATACCGGAGCGTTGCAGCAGCAGCGGGGTGTTCACCGCGCCGGCGCTGAGCGTCACCCGGTCGGCCCGGACCCGGACCGTACGCCCGTCGCGCCGCACCTCGACCCCCGTGGCCCGGTTCCCCTCGGCGAGGACGCGCAGCGCGGTGGTGTCCGGCCAGACGGTCAGGTTCGGCCGGCTCCGCGCAGCGGCCAGGTACGTCTCGGCGGTACCCATCCGGCGGCCCTGCCGGGAGTTCGTCGGCAGCGGCCCCACCCCGGGCGTCGGCGGGCCGTTCAGGTCGGCCGTCGGGGGCAGCCCCTGCTGCCGGCAGGCGTCGACGAACGCGTCGCTGAGCGGCGTGGTCGCGGTCAGTCGACGGATCGGCACCGGACCCCGGTCGCCGTGCTCCGGTCCGGTCACGTCGTGGTCGGTCTCCATCCGCACGAAGTACGGCAGCACCTTCCACCAGGCCCACTCCGGGTTGCCCGCGGCGGCCCACTCGTCGAAGTCGGCCGGTAGGCCGCGCAGAGCGATCGCGCCGTTCACCGCCGACGAGCCGCCCACCACCCGACCCACCCGGTACGGCACCGGCCGCTCCCCGTCGACGGTCTCGTACTCCCAGTTGAGGCCGGCGAGCGTGGGACGGCCGAGCTGCTCGGGTGCGCCGTCCCCACCGAACCGGTCCGGCCCGGCCTCGATCAGCAGCACCCGCCGTCCGGCCTGCTCGGAGAGGCGGGCGGCCAGGGTGGCGCCGGCCGAACCCGCGCCCACCACCACGTCGTCCCAGCCGCCCCCGGGCCCGCCGGTCACACCCGCTCCCGCAGCAGCCCGCGTACGGTCTCGGCCAACTCGGCCACGGTCGGGCTGTCGAAGAGCATCGGCAGGCCCTCGTCGGCGTCCGGTTCGATGCCGAACTCCTCGCGGAGCCGGCCCAGGATCCGGACCGCGTGCAGCGAGTCGGCGCCCAGCTCGAAGAAGTTGTCCTCGACCCCGAAGTCGTCGCGGTCCAGGGCCTCCTGCCAGATCGCGAGGATCGTCCGTTCCACGTCGTCGCCGGGGGCGGCGGGCTGCCCGGCCGGGGCGAGCCGGGTCCAGGGCGACGGCAGGGCACCCCGGTCCACCTTGCCGTTCGCGCTCAGCGGGACCCGCTCCAGCACCGGATAGTGGTGCGGGACCATGTACTCGGGCAGCACCCGGGCGAGCCCGGCGCGCAGCGTCTCGGCGGGTACCGGCGCGGCCGGGTCGGCCGGCACCACGTACCCGACGAGCTGGCGACGGCCGGTGCCCGGGTTGGTGTCCACCACCGTCACCGCCTCGGCCACCCCCGGCAGCCGGGACAGCGCGGCGCTGATCTCGCCCAACTCGATCCGGAAGCCGTTCAGCTTCACCTGGTCGTCGTCGCGGCCGAGGAACTCGATGGTCCCGTCCGGCAGCCAACGGCCGAGGTCACCGGTGCGGTACAGGCGCTCGCCGGTCACCGGGTGCCGGACGAAGCGTTCGTCGGTGCGCACGGGGTCGGCCCAGTAGCCCAGCGCCACGCCCGTCCCGCCGATCCAGAGCTCGCCCGGCGTCCACACCGGGCAGGGGGTGAACCGGTCGTCGTAGACGTGCATGGTCTGGTTCGCCATCGGGCGCCCGTACGGGATGCTGGCCCAGCCGTCGTCGACCACGCCGACCGGGAAGTGGATCGACCAGATCGACGCCTCCGTCGCCCCGCCCAGGCTGTGCACCGCGGCCCGCGGGTGCCGGCGGCGGATCGCGTCGGGCAGCCGTACCGGGATCCAGTCGCCGCTGAGCATGACCACCCGCAGCGACGACTCCGCCGGGTCGGCGTGCGCCGCCGGCGCGTCGACCCAGGCCTGCATGAGCGCGGGCACCGAGTTCCACACCGTCACCCGGTGCCGACGGACCAGGTCGCTCCAGTGCTCCGGATCCGCGGCCCGGGCCGGCGCGGGAAGCACCACCGCCGCGCCGGCGGCCAGCGCGCCGAACACGTCGTAGACCGACAGGTCGAAGCTCAGCGCGGACAGGCCGAGCACCCGGTCCGCCGGGGTGACGCCGAAGCGGGCGTTGACGTCCTGCACCGTGTTGGCCGCGCCCCGGTGGTCGATCATCACGCCCTTCGGCCGGCCGGTGGAGCCGGAGGTGAAGATGACGTACGCCAGGTCGTCCGGGGCCGGGCCCGGACCGACCGCGACCGGGTCGGCGGCGTGCACCTCGGGGTCGTCCAGGGTGACCAGGCGCAGCCCGGCCACCTACACCGGCGTCTGGGACCACGTCCGCAAGCTGTTCGCGGAGACC
>NZ_JBFAMU010000375.1:0-4846 GCF_040656655.1 Micromonospora sp. NPDC049799 | reverse complement strand
ACCCGGCGGGCACCGCCGGGTGGCGGGACCGCCGTCAGCGCGGGCGGGCCTCGTGCAGCGCCTCGGCCACCTCGACCGGGTCGGCGCCGAGGTCGGTGCGACCGAAGAGGTGCAGGGACTCGCCGGCGTCGATCTCCAGCACCGGCCCGGCGAGCCCGCGACGGTTGCGGCGGTCGACGGTGACGGCCTCGACGGCGGACCAGGGCAGGTGGCGGTGGCCCGCGAAGCCCCGGACCACGGTGATCCCCTCCGGGTCGACCGCCAGCCGGACGGGAGCGAGCACGTCCCGCGCCGCCCAGCCGAGCAGGACGGCGGCGGCCAGTGCGGCCAGCACCAGTTGGACGATGTCCCCGCCGGCGAACAGCAGGGCGACCGCGACCAGGACGACCGCGCCGGCCGCCTTCGCTGCGGGGAGGGCCGGAGGCACCCGCCACTGCCGGGCCGGGGGCTCGGTGGGAAGCATCCGTCCAGCATGCCAGCGGGGGCGGACGACCGGCCGCCGAGGACGTACGATCGAAGCCAGCCGAGGTTACCGGGGAGTAGTCATGAGTGACGCAGTCATCGTCGGCGCGGTACGCACCCCGGTGGGGCGCCGGAAGGGCAGCCTGGCCGGCGTGCACCCGGTCGACCTGTCGGCGCACGTGCTGCGTGCCCTCGCCGAACGCACCGGCATCGACCCCGCCCTCGTCGACGACGTGCTGTGGGGCTGCGTCTCCCAGGTCGGTGAGCAGTCGTGGAACATCGCCCGCAACGGCGTGTTGGCCGCCGGGTGGCCGGAGTCGGTGCCGGGCACCACCATCGACCGGCAGTGCGGGTCCAGCCAGCAGGCGCTGCACTTCGCCGCCGCGGCCGTCGTCTCCGGCCAGGCCGAGCTGGTGGTGGCCGGTGGCGTCGAGTCGATGACCCGGGTGCCGATGGGGTCCAGCGTGGCCGGCGGGCTGCCGTTCAGCGACGCGATCCTGGAGCGCTACCGGGGCGTCGAGGGCGTCGCGCAGGGCTCCCCGCTGCCCTTCAACCAGGGTGTCGGTGCCGAGCTGATCGCCGAGCGGTGGCGCTTCTCCCGGACCCAGCTCGACGAGTTCGCCCTGGCCAGCCACGAGAAGGCGGCCGCCGCGCAGGACGCCGGCGCCTTCGAGGAGGAGCTGGCGCCGGTCGCCCTGGCCGACGGTGGGAAGTTCGCCGCCGACGAGGGCATCCGGCGGGACACCTCCCTGGAGAAGCTGGGCGAGCTGCCCACCCCGTTCCGCCCGGACGGCGTGGTGACCGCCGGCTCGGCCTCGCAGATCTCCGACGGCGCGGCGGCCCTCGCCGTCACCACCAGCGAGTGGGCCAGCCGGCACGGCCTGCGCCCGCTGGCCCGCATCCACACCGCCGTCGTCGCCGCCGACGACCCGGTGGCCATGCTCACCGCGCCGATCCCGGCCACCGCGAGGGCGCTGCGGCGCGCGGGGCTGGGCATCGAGGAGATCGGGGTGTACGAGGTGAACGAGGCGTTCGCCCCGGTGCCGCTGGCCTGGCTGGCGGAGACCGAGGCGGACCCGGAGCGGCTCAACCCGCGCGGCGGCGCGATCGCCCTCGGCCACCCGCTCGGCGGGTCCGGTGCCCGCATCATGACCACGATGCTCGGCCACATGCGCGACAACGGCATCCGCTACGGCCTCCAGACCATGTGCGAGGGCGGCGGCATGGCCAACGCCACCATCGTCGAACTCCTCTGACCCGCGGCGGAAATCGGTTCGCCCGGTGGTCGGGCGGCGGGCTACGGTCCCCGGCGTGGGTGGCGACGTCGTAGGTGCGCAGTGGGACGGGCCGGGGTGGCGGGAGGCCGCGCGGGGCTGGGTGACCGACCAGCTCGGCCGGCACGGCCGGCGCGTCACCGGGCCGGTGGAGGAGCGCGTACGCCCCTGGTCCCTGGTGTGGCGCGTGCCCACCGACGCGGGGGACGCCTGGTTCAAGGCCAACAGCGACGGCACCCGGTACGAGGCGGGCGTGCTCGCCGCGCTGGCCCGGCTGACGCCCGACCGGGTGCCGGACCCCATCGCGGTGGACGCCGGGCGGGGCTGGTCGCTGCTGCCCGACGGCGGTGAGACCCTCCGTGAACTGCTGGGCCGGCACCGCGACCCGGGCCGGTGGGAGCAGGTCCTCCCCGAGTACGCCGACCTTCAGCGCACCGTCACCCCGCACGCCGGCGAATTGCTCGCCCTCGGGTTGCCCGACCACCGGCCGGATCTGCTGCCGGAGCTGTTCGAGGCGCTGCTCCAGGACGACGAGTCCCTGCTGGTGGGCCGGGAGGGCGGGCTCACGCCCGAGGTGTACGCCCGGCTGCGCGGCCACGCCGGCCGGTACGCCCAGGACTGCCGGCGGCTGGCCGACCTGGGCGTCGAGGCCAGCGTGCAGCACGACGACCTGCACGACGGCAACGTCTTCGCCGGCGGCGACGGTCACCGCTTCTTCGACTGGGGCGACGCCTCCCTCGCGCACCCGTTCGGCACGCTGCTGGTGACGCTGCGCTCGGTCGCGCACACCTTCGATCTGCCCAACGGCGATCCGGTGCTGGTCCGGCTGCGCGACGCGTACCTGGAGGCGTGGACGGACCGGTACGACCGTGCGACCCTGCGGGAGGCGGCGGCCCTGGCGATGACGGTGACCGTGGTCAGCCGGTCGCTGTCGTGGCGGCGTGCCCTGCGGACCACCGATCCGGCCCGCGCCGAGTACGCCGCCGCCGTCCCGGGCTGGCTGGAGGAGCTCTGGGAGCCGGCCCCGCTCTGACCGAGGTGGTCCACGCGGCGTGGGCATGACGGGGATGTCGCACAGGCGGTGCGACTCCGTGGCGTGGAACTTCCAATTGTTCCGAGTGACCCACGTCACCCCAGGTCACCGCTCGTTGGGCCAGTCATGGACGTCTTCTCCCGAACGTTCCTCCCGGCCGCCACCGAGGCCGGTCTCGCCCTGCAGACCGCCACCCGACACATGCCGGTGTTCCGTGGGTGCGTCGGCTCCGGCGACGCGACCATCCTGGTCACCCGGTGCAGCCGTCCCGACCGTCCGGCCTCCGGCGAGTACCTGCTGCTCCTCACCCACCGCCGGCTCGTCATCACCCAGCAGACCCGGGTGCTGCACCGGCTGCGCCTGCACCTCAACACCGAGCTGCGCGAGCTGAGCAACGTCACGTGGAGCCCGGACCCGCGCCTGCAGGCGGTCGAGCTGGCTGCCACGGCCATCGACGGCATCCGCGAGCGGTTCCTCGTCCGGACCCGGCACCCGAAGCAGGTGTGGCAGCTCGACGCCCTCCTCAACCACGCCTTCCGCACGCGCCTGCGTACGTCGCGCGAGCGACTGGTCAAGACCATCGGCGACCTGCCGGCCGCCGCGCGACCCGCGCCGCTGCGCCCCGCCGTGATCCGCTGACGCGTTCCTTACCGAACCCGAACACTGTCCTGACGTCCACCCCGCCCCCGGGTCGGCCATCATGGGCCGGTGACCGCCGACGCCCCGACCCGCGGCCTCGTCCTCGTGGTCGAGGACGAGCCGGCCATCGCCGACCTGGTCCGGCTCTACCTGACCCGGGACGGTTTCGGCGTACACCTGGAGCGGGACGGCACCGGCGGCCTGGCCGCCGCGCGGCGGCTGCGCCCGGTGGCCTGCGTCCTGGACATCGCCCTGCCCGGCATGGCCGGCACCGAGGTCTGCCGCCGGCTGCGCGAGGCGGGCGACTGGACGCCGGTCATCTTCCTCACCGCCCGCGACGACGAGGTCGACCGGATCGTCGGCCTGGAACTCGGCGCCGACGACTACGTCACCAAGCCGTTCAGCCCCCGGGAGCTGGTCGCGCGGGTGCGGGCGGTGCTGCGCCGCACGGCCGGTCCGCCGGAGGGCGTGGGGCGCCCCCGGGTCGTCGGCGCGGTCGTGCTGGACCCGGCGAAGCGGACGGTGACCGCCGCCGGCGCCCCGGTCCAGCTCACCTCCACCGAGTTCGACCTGCTCGCCCACCTGATGGCCCGACCCGGGCGGGTCTACACGCGGGAGGAACTGCTGGCCGGCGTGTGGGGGTACGCGGCACACGCCGGCACCCGCACGGTCGACGTCCACGTGGCACAGGTCCGCGCGAAGCTCGGCGCGGCCAGCGTGATCCGCACCCACCGGGGCGTCGGGTACGCCGCCGATGGCTGAGCATCCGGCCCCCGCCGGGCCGATCCGACCGGAGCAGCCCACCGTCGCGCTCCCGGTGATCGGCCGCCGGCCGGCGCCGCCGCCCCGACGCTTCGGTCCCGTGCGTACGCTGACCGCCCGCGCGGTGCTCGTCACCTGCGCCGTCGCGCTGGTATCGGTCCTGGTCACGGCCCTCGTCGCGGTGCCCCTGGCGGTGCGGGGGGTCGAGCACCGCGACGCCGAGGCGCTGGCCGCCCAGGCCCGGCTCGCCACCGAGGTGCTGCGGTCGCGTCTGGACACGACCCGCACCGTGGACGAGGAACGGCTCCTGCGCCAGCTGCGCGCCCAGGGCGTCGGCGCCTACCTGATCCGGGACGGCAGGGCGGACCGGCCGGGCCTGCCGCCCCGGGTGGTGCAGCGGATCGCGGAGGGGCGCAACGTGTCGGTCCGCCGCCCCTTGGACGGGCGGCGCACCCTGATCGAGGGGCGGGCCCTGCCGGGCGGCGACGGACTGGTGCTCACCCGCCCGCGCGCCGCCGGCCTGTGGCGGCAGGTGCTCCTCAGCCTGTGGCTGCCGCTGCTGGCCGGGCTCACCGCCGGGGCTTCGCCGACCACGTCTTCGGCGTGGTGCTGGTCAACGACTGGTCCGCCCGGGACATCCAGGCCTGGGAGTACCAGCCGCTCGGCCCGTTCCTGG
>NZ_JBFAMU010000374.1:0-4855 GCF_040656655.1 Micromonospora sp. NPDC049799 | reverse complement strand
CGACCGCGCCGGCCAGCATCGCGGTGCTCACGCTCGCCCGGTCGGCCACCGCCCCGAGCGCCACGCCGCCGGCCGCGGCGGAGGGCATGGCCACCATCGAGGTGAGCGAGAGGACGCTGGTGCGGTGCGGGCCGTCGACCTGCCGGTGCACCAGCCCCTTGTAGACCGGGTTGGCCGCCCCGTGCACCGCGTAGCAGAGGAAGTAGGCGATCAGCACCCCGACCGGGCCGGCGAGCAGGGCCATGCCGACCACGGTGACGCCCTGCACGACGTGCAGCAGCACGGCACCGGCCGGCGCGCCGAGCCGGCGGGTCAGCAGCGGGACGAGCGCCGCGGCGCCGGCCGAGGCGAGCCAGGCGACCGTGCTGGCTGGTCCGAGCAGCGCCGCCGCCCGGTCGGCGTCGCCGACGACCTCGGCGAGCCGGACCGGCAGCAGCGTCTCGAAGGTGACCATGCCGAAGCCCCAGAACAGCTCGACCGCCACCAGGGCGGCCAGCACCCGCGAGCGGCGGAGCAGCCCGAACGCCTGACCCACCATCCGGGGCACCTCGGCCACCGAGGAGCGCAGCGCGCCGCTCCCGGCGGCAGGGCGGGTCTCGACCAGCAGCGCGACCAGCGCGACCAGGGACACCAGTTGAAGTGCCACCGCCACGACGACCGGGGTGGTGAGGGCGCTGACCGGCCCGAGCGGCCCGAGCGCGACCAGGCCGCCGCTGAGCAGGGCGCCCGCGGCGATGCACAGGCCGAGGACCGTCCCGCCCCGGGCGAGCCCCTTTTCGTACGCGGCGTCGGGGTCGGCGGCGAGGGTGGCGTCGACGTACCAGGCTTCAAGGGGGCCGCTGTCCAACGCCCGGTAGACGCCCTGCAACGCCCAGACGGCGACCAGCAGCGCGAAGGTGTCCGCCACCACCAGCAGGCCGGTGGAGGCGAGGTTGACCACGGCGGCGACCACCAGCACGGGCCGCCGGCCGAGAGCGTCGGCGAGGCCGCCGGTGGGCAGCTCCAGGGCGAGGACCAGCAGGCCCTGCGCGGCGGCGGCCAGCCCGATCTGGGTCAGCGACAGGCCGCGCTCCTGCATGAGCAGGATGGTCACCGGGATGACCAGACCGACCGGCAGCCAGCGCAGGCCGTGCAGGACCAGGTAGCGCCGCCGGACCTGGTGGACGGTCAGGGTGCTCATCGCTCCTCCACCCGGGGGAAGGCGGACAGGAAGACGAACACGTCGCGCGCGTTCGCCGGGTCCGGTACGGGTTCGTCGCGGTAGCGCATGACGACCTCGTGGAGTTCGTCGTTGAGCGCCCGCAGGCGGGTGGGGTCGAGGCGCAGCATCATGTCCCCGATGGCGGCGGCCTCTCGCCACGCACGGTCGGCGTTCCGGGCGGCGGCCATCCACCGCTCGGCCTGCTCGGCCATCCAGCGGATCCAGTCGGACTCGAGCCACTCCACCGCCGCGCGGGCGTCCGGGTCGCCGTCGAAGTCGGTCGGCTCGAAGTGGGTGATGTCGTGCGCCGCCCGCCACCACCGCTGCCGGCCGCTGGCCCGGTCCGGGTCCTCGACCACCAGGCCCACGTCGGCCAACTGCCGCAGGTGGTAGCTGGTGGCGCCGGTGTTCGTGCGCAGCTTGTCGGCGAGGGTCGTGGCGGTCGCCGGCCCGTCCATCCGGAGCGCTCCGAGCAGCCGCAGCCGCAGCGGGTGAGCCAGTGTACGGATCTGGCGACCGTCGAGATGGACGGTCCGTACGGGCCCACGCCCGGAGGATTCCTCTGCCATGGATGCACAGTAACCGGGCACAGTTTCTATGCACAAGAGTTGTGCATAGAAACTGTGCAATTGGCCGCCAGGTCAGGCGGTGTCAGGCGAGGAGTTCGGCGACGCCGCGCAGGCGGGTCCGGAGCAGCCCGACGGCGCGGGCGGAGTCGAGGCGCACCTCGGTGGGACGGTGCAGACCCGACGCCGCACCGGTGGTGGTCTTCAGGCCGGCCGGGTCGAGGCCCTCTTGGCGCGCCACCAGCAGACCCAGCTCGGCGCGGCTCACCGCGTCCGGCCCGGCCACGTTGAGCGGGCCGGCGTAGTCACCGTCGACGAGCTCGAGGACGGCGGCGGCCAGGTCGGACACGTCGATCGGGCAGCGGAGCTCGTCGGTGAACAGAGCGGCCCGGCCGGCGAGGGCGTCCCGGCAGAGCTGGATCTGCTTGCTGCCCTCCCCCACGATCAACGAGGTGCGCACCAGCGCCGCGCCCGGGTCGGCCGCCCGCACCGCCGTCTCCGCCGCCGCCTTCGCCGCCCCGTACGGGAAGACCGGCGTGGGCGGGTCGTCGTCGGAGTACGGCGACGGGCGGCCGGCGTGCAGGGCGTCGCTGGACAGGTGCACCAGCCGGGCCCCCACCTCGGCGGCGGCGTACGCGACGTGGGCCGCCCCGTCGGCGGTGACGGCCCAGTCGTCGTACCGGTAGGGGGTGGCGACGACGGCGTCGGGGCGTACCTCCGCCAGGAGCGCGCGCACGGCGGCCCGATCGGTCACATCAAGCCGTCGCACGACAACACCGGACACCCCGACGGACCCCGAGTGCACCGTCCCGACGACGGAACGCCCGTCGGCAACGGCCTGCCGACAAACCTCCCCACCCAGAAACCCACTGGCCCCCACCACGAGCAGCGTCATCCCCGCCCCACCCCGTCGATCAAGAGGTTTGCGTCAACCGAGGGCCCGATCATGACGCAAACCTCTTGATCAACGTGGACCGGCCGAGGGCGAGGGAGGGTCAGGTGGGGTCGGCTACCGGGGCGGCGGGGCCGGCGGTGCCGGTGTGCGGGGCGGCCTGGGGCTTGGGCTTGGCGTCGATGCCGGCCTCGGTGCGCTGCTGGGCCGTGATCGGCGTGGGCGCGCCGGTCAGCGGGTCGAAGCCACCCCGGGTCTTCGGGAAGGCGATCACCTCGCGGATCGAGTCCGCGCCGGCCAGCAGCATGCAGACCCGGTCCCAGCCGAACGCGATGCCGCCGTGCGGCGGGGCGCCGTACTTGAACGCCTCCAGCAGGAAGCCGAACTTGTCCTGCGCCTCCTCCGGCGTGATGCCGAGCAGGTCGAAGACCCGCTTCTGCACGTCGCCCCGGTGGATACGGATGGAGCCGCCGCCGATCTCGTTGCCGTTGCAGACGATGTCGTACGCGTACGCGAGCGCCCGGTCCGGCGCCTCCTCGAAACGGCCCACCCAGTCGGCGTTCGGTGAGGTGAACGGGTGGTGCACGGCCGTCCAGCCACCCTCGTCCGTCTTCTCGAACATCGGCGCGTCGACCACCCAGCAGAACGCCCAGGCGCTCTCGTCGACCAGGCCGGCCCGCTTGGCGATCTCGATGCGGGCCGCGCCGAGCAGTTCCTGCGCCTCCCGCGTGTCGGTGCTCGCGGCGAAGAAGACCGCGTCGCCCGGCTTGGCGCCGACCGCGTCGGCCAGCCCGGCCAGGTGCGCCTCGGAGAGGTTCTTCGCCACCGGGCCGCGCGGCGCACCGGTCTCGGCGTCGAGTACCACGTACGCGAGGCCCTTCGCGCCGCGCGCCTTCGCCCAGTCCTGCCAGCCGTCCAGTTCCTTGCGAGTCTGCGACGCGCCGCCCGGCATCACCACCGCGCCGACGTAGCCGCCCGCGTCGATCGCCCCGGCGAACACCCGGAACTCCGTGCCGCGCAGGTAGTCGGTCAGCTCGGTCAGTTCGACGCCGTAGCGCAGGTCCGGCTTGTCGGAGCCGTACCGGGCCATCGCGTCGTGCCAGGTGATGCGCGGGATCGGCCGGGAGATCTCGTGGCCGGCCAGGTCCTTCCACAGCGCCGAGACGATCGCCTCACCGAGGTCGATCACGTCGTCCTCGGTGACGAAGGACATCTCGATGTCGAGCTGGGTGAACTCCGGCTGCCGGTCGGCGCGGAAGTCCTCGTCCCGGTAGCAGCGGGCGATCTGGTAGTACCGCTCCATCCCGCCGACCATGAGCAGCTGCTTGAACAGCTGCGGCGACTGCGGCAGCGCGTACCAGCTGCCGGGCTGGAGCCGCACCGGCACCAGGAAGTCCCGGGCGCCCTCGGGCGTCGACCGGGTCAGGGTCGGGGTCTCGATCTCCAGGAAGTCCCGCTCGTGCAGCACCGTGCGGGCGAGCTGGTTGGCGCGCGAGCGCAGCCGCATCGCCCTCGCCGGGCCGCTGCGGCGCAGGTCCAGGTAGCGGTAGCGCAGGCGGATGTCGTCGCCGGCCTCGACCTGGTCGTCGACCGGCAGCGGCAGCGGCGCCGCCTCGGAGAGCACCTCCAGCGCGGTCGCGGTCACCTCGATTTCGCCGGTCGGCAGCTCCGGGTTCTCGTTGCCCTCGGGACGGCGGGTCACCTCGCCGGTGACCTTCACGCAGAACTCGTTGCGCAGCGCGTGGGCGTCCTCCTCGCGGAAGACGACCTGGACGACACCGGAGCCGTCGCGCAGGTCGACGAAGATGACACCGCCGTGGTCGCGCCGGCGGGCCACCCACCCGGCGAGCGTCACCGTGGTGCCGGCGTCCGTCGCGCGCAGGCTGCCGGCGTCATGGGTACGGATCACGACTTGCGTCTCCTCATCTGCTCCTACGTCTGCTTCACCCGCATTCTGTCAGCCTCCCCCCGAGCCTGGTCGCTGGGTAAGGAAGGGCACCTTCTTAACGCCTCCGGTAGAGGAGGGGTCCCCTCTTAACACCGCTCGGCCCGCCGCGAGCCGGTCCGCGTACGGTGTGCCGGGTGCGCGTACCCCGATGGGCCCTGCTCTCCGCGACCGCCGCGCCGGTCCTGCTGATCGGCGGCTGGACGCTCGCCGCCGCCCGCCAGCCGGGCGGCTTCGACCAGGTCTCCGGC
>NZ_JBFAMU010000373.1:0-4861 GCF_040656655.1 Micromonospora sp. NPDC049799 | reverse complement strand
GACGGTTGCCGACGTGAGCCTAGTCTCCCGGGCCACCGGCGGACCGGAGGCGACGCGTGCGCGAGGATGGTCTCGAGGACGCCGCCGTCGTCGACATCGACCGCCTGGTGGTCGACCCGGCGGCCCACCGGCGCGGCGTCGGGCGGGCCCTGGTGACCGCGGTGCTGGACCGCGCCGGCTCGCGCCGCGTCCTCGTCGCCACCGGTCGCGCCAATAGGCCCGCCCGCCGCCTCTACGAGACTCTCGGCTTCGCGGCGGCCACCGAGGAGGAGGTCGTCCCCGGTCTCTGGATCACCCGGTACGCCCGGCCGAGCTGACGCCGGCCCCGTCCTTGCGTCCGCCGGTGTCCCGAAACGGTGGATCACCTCCCGGATGCCCGGCTTCCAGCGGACGCCGCAGGGTCCCCTTCCGCTCAGCCCATCGGGTCATGGAGTCGTGCTGCCCGCCGTGACAGGGTGAGGCTCCAGCCACGGGAGGAGGCGGTTCGCATGCGTTCGATCATGGGACGGCGGGGGGTGCGAGCGGCCGGACGACTGGCCGTGGCGACCCTTCTCGCGGCGGTGGGGGTCCTTGCCGGATCAGCACCGGCGTACGCGGACGCCACCGGGACCGTCGCCTTCTGGAGCATGGACGAACCGGCGGGCGCGACCGTGCTCAAGGACAGCAGCGGCAACGGACGCAACGGCACCATCGGGTCGGAGGTGGTCACCGGCGCCCTGTACGACGGCGCGACCGGACACCGCTTCGCCTTCCACAACCCCGTCGACAAGGAGTACGTGCCGGGGCACGTGAACCTGGTGCCGGCGAGCACCGCCTTCAACCCGGACGCCGGCGACTTCTCGTTCACCATCCGCTACCGCACCACGTACTCCTTCGGGAACATCATGCAGAAGGGGCAGGGGGCCACGGCCGGCGGCTACTGGAAGTTCGAGGCGCCCTCGGGCAAACCCAAGTGCCTGTTCCGGGGCGGCAACGGCGCCTCGCGTACCGGCTACACCGGAGTGTCCATCGCCGACGGTCAGTGGCACACCGTGACCTGCGTCCGCACCTCGGCCTACGTCGAGATGTACGTCGACGGGGTGCGGACGAGTCGGCTGACCGGCCCCACCGGCACCATCGCGAACAACTGGCAGCTGTCGATCGGCGGCAAGAGCAGCTGCGACGGCGTCAACGTCACCTGTGACTACTTCGCCGGGGACATCGACTACATCAGGATCCTCAAGGGCGCGGGCGGCGCCGCCAACCAGGCTCCGGTCGCCGACCTCGCCCCGACCTGCTCCGGTCTGGTCTGCACGCTGTCCGCCGCGGGCTCCACCGACGCCGACGGCGCGATCCAGAACCACACCTGGAACTTCGGCGACGGTACGACCACCGGCACCGGCAGCGTGCCGACGACCTCGCACACCTTCGCGCAGGCCGGCACGTACACCGTCACGTTGACCGTCACCGACGACCGGGGTGCCACCGACACGGCCAGCGCGCAGGTCACGGTCGCGCCGGTCGCGGAGGCGATCTCGTTCGTCGGGCAGGCCACCAACAACACCAACGCCCTCACCCACGCCGTGACGGTGCCCTCCACCGTCCAGCCCGGCGACGCCCTGCTGCTGTTCCTGAGCCAGAACACCCCGGCCACCACCGGCGCGCCCACCGGGGTCGCCGGATGGACCCCGCTCGACCGGATCGCCGGCGGCAACGGCGCCACCAGCGCCTGGTGGAAGGTGGCAGAGGCGGCCGACGCGGGATCCACGGTACGGGTGACGCTCGGGTCGCAGTCGAAGGGCAACCTCGTCCTCGCCGCCTACCGGGGCACGGACCCGACCCAGCCGGTGGCCGCGTTCACCCGCGCCACGGACACCGCCAGCACCGCCGTCCGCGTCACCCCGTACGCCCCGGTCACGGCGGAGCGGAACTGGGGAGTGTCGTACTGGATGCACGGCGACAGCGTCTCCACCTCGCTCGTCGCCCCGTCCGGCGTCCAGGTGCGCAGCAACAGCTCGCAGACCGGCGGCGGCCGGGTGACCGGCCTGCTGGCCGACTCGGGCGGTTCGGTGCCGACCGGCACCTACGGCGGCCTGGCGGCCGTCGGAGCGGCGGCCAGCACCACCACGACGACCTGGACGGTCATCCTCCAGCCATGAGCACCGTGCCGTCCCGGGCCGGTCCGCCTCGACCGGTCCGGGACGGCACCGGGTCGACCCGTCCCGGTGGCTCCCCGTACGCCGGGGCGACGCCGGGGGTCAGCGGCCGGCCAGGGCCTCGGCGACCCGGTCGGCGTACCGCCGGGCCTCCGCGTCGTCGGCGTAGCGGGTGCGGGGCCAGAAGAAGCCCCGCAGGCCGTCACCCTTGGTCCGGGGCACCACGTGGGTGTGCAGGTGCGGCACCGACTGCGACACCTTGTTGTTCATCGCCACGAACGTGCCGCCGGCGTCGAGCCCGGCCTCCACCGCGACGGCCAGCCGCCGCACCAGCCCGAAGTAGCCGGCCAGCGACTCGGGCGGCAGGTCGGCGAGGGTGACCAGGTGGGTGCGGGGCACCACCAGCACGTGGCCCTTGAACACCGGCCGGGTGTCCAGGAACGCCACCCCGTCCGGCTCGTCGACCACCCGGAACGCCGGCACGTCCCCCGCCGCGATCCCGCAGAACACACACCCTGCCACGTCCGGATGGTAGAGCCGTGGGTCGAAGGATCGCCTGCCGGCGCGCGTTAAGCGGGGCCCTTCCTCTACCGGAGGCGTTAAGCGGGGGCCCTTCCTTGCACTGGACTAACGTCTGCGGAATGAGTCACGGCTTCGAGACGCTCGCCATCCACGCCGGCCAGGACCCCGAGGCCCGCACCGGCGCGGTGATCCCACCGATCTACCAGACCAGCACCTACGCCCAGGACGCCGTCGGCGCCCCCCGGCTGGGCTACGAGTACAGCCGCTCGGGCAACCCGACCCGCGACGCGCTCCAGGAGTGCCTCGCCGCGCTGGAGGGCGGGCCGGTCGCGCTCGCCTTCGCCAGCGGCCTGGCCGCCGAGGACACGCTCCTGCGGACCGTCTGCGCACCGGGTGACCACGTGGTCATCCCCGACGACGCGTACGGCGGCACGTACCGGCTCTTCGCCAAGGTGGCCGAGCGCTGGGGTCTCGCGTACACCCCGGCGAAGGTCTCCGACCCCGACGCCGTGCGGGCCGCGATCCGCCCGGGCACGACGAAGATCGTGTGGGTGGAGACGCCCACCAACCCGCTGCTGGGCATCGCCGACATCGCGGCCCTGGCGGCCGTCGCGCACGACGCCGGCGCGCTGCTGGTGGTCGACAACACGTTCGCCTCGCCGTACCTCCAGCAGCCCATCGCGCACGGCGCGGACGTCGTGGTGCACTCCACCACCAAGTACGTCGGCGGGCACTCCGACGTGGTCGGCGGCGCGCTGGTCGCGGCCGACCAGGGCCTCGGCGAGGAACTGCGCTACCACCAGAACGCGATGGGCGCCGTCAACGGTCCGTTCGACGCGTGGCTCACCCTGCGGGGCATCAAGACCCTGGGCGTACGCATGGACCGGCACTGCGACAACGCCGAGCGGATCGCCGCGTACCTGGAGGGGCACGCCAAGGTCGGTCAGGTGATCTACCCGGGGCTGCCCTCGCACCCGGGCCACGAGGTCGCCGCGAAGCAGATGCGCCGCTTCGGCGGCATGATCTCCTTCCGGGCGGCCGGCGGCGAGGACCACGCCGTGGAGATCTGCAACCGGGCCCGGCTCTTCGTGCTCGCCGAGTCGCTGGGGGGCGTGGAGTCCCTGATCGAGCACCCGGGCCGGATGACACACGCAAGTGCCGCCGGCTCGCCGCTTGAAGTTCCCGGCGATCTCGTGCGACTGTCTGTCGGCATCGAGACGGTCGACGACCTGCTCGCTGATCTGGAGCAGGCGCTGGGCTGACCGCGCACTGGGGAGGGTGGCCGTGCAGGACATCATGCCGACCTGGGTCGGGGCGACCGCGAAGCAGATCGCCCGGGGTGTACGCCGGGGCGACGTCTCGGCCACCCAGGTGGTCGCCGACCATCTCGACCACATCGCCCGGGCCGACGCCGACCTCGCCGCGTTCCGCGCGGTACGCGGCGGGGAGGCGATCACCGAGGCCGAGAAGGTCGACGAGCAGGAGGACCTGGCCAACCTCCCCCTCGCGGGCGTACCGGTGGCGGTGAAGGAGAACACCCCCGTCGCCGGGCTGCCGACGTGGAACGGCTCGGCAGCGGCCCGCACGGCGATCGCCGAGGCCGACCACGAGGTGGTCCGCCGGTTGCGCGGCGCGGGGGCGGTGATCCTCGGCGTCACCCGGATGCCGGAACTCGGCCTGTGGGGCATCACCGACGACGAGACGGCGGTCACCCGTAACCCCTGGGACTCGACGCGTACGCCTGGCGGCTCCTCCGGGGGCGCGGCCGCGGCGGTGGCCGCGGGCCTGGTGCCGCTCGCGCACGGCAACGACGGCCTCGGGTCCATCCGGATCCCGGCGGCCTGCTGCGGCCTGGTCGGCCTGAAGCCGGGCCGCGGCGTGATCCCGTGCCAGTTGGGGGCGGACGACTGGTTCGGCCTCACCGAGCACGGCATGCTCGCCACCACCGTCGCCGACGCGGCGGTCGGTTTCCAGGTGCTCGCCGGTCGCCGGCAGGAGAAGCTGGTGCCGCCGCAGCGGCTGCGGGTCGGGGTGTCGCTCCGGTCGCCGGTGCGGGGCGTACAGCCCGACCAGCCGAACCGGGACGCCGTCGCCGCCGCGGGCCGGCTGCTCGCCGACCGCGCGGTTCTTCAGCGGGCCAGCCGGGTCCTGGTCCAGCTTGTTGTACGCCGCGGTGGCCGTGTCGCTGTCGTGGCTGGCCAGCG
>NZ_JBFAMU010000372.1:0-4878 GCF_040656655.1 Micromonospora sp. NPDC049799 | reverse complement strand
GGACCGTCACCGGCACGGGGCGCGTCGGGGGTGACGGCGCCGGCGGTGGCCGGGCCGGCCTCGGGCGTACGGGAGAGCTCGTCGCCGACGGCCTGGACCTCGACGGTCGGGGCCGGGTCGGTGGTCCCGCCGTCGACGGCGGGGGTGGCGCCGGGGCCGGAGTCGGACTGCGCCCGCTCGACGCGAGGCAGCTCGGCGGTGGGGTGCGACGGCTCGGCGTCGGAGGGGGCCGGCCGGCGCTGCGGGTCGGACTCGTACTCGGTCATGGGACCACCCTCTCTCCTGCCACTGCGATGCGCCTGGAACCTGCCTGGACGTTTTCTGAAAGTCACTCGCCGTCGTCGAGGTCGGGGTCGGGCGCCAACGGCAGGCGGACGCGGAACGTCGCTCCCCCGCCCGGCGTCGAGGTCACCTCGACGGTGCCGTGGTGGGCGGCGACCAGCGCGGCGACGATCGCCAGACCCAGCCCGGTGCCGGTGACGCCGCCGGCCCGGCGGGTACGCGCGGCGTCCGCCCGGTAGAAGCGCTCGAAGACCCGTTCGGCCTGTTCCGGGGAGAGACCCGGCCCGGAGTCGGCGACCTCCACCACGCCCAGGTTCCCCGGCTCGCTGCGCAGCCGCAGGGTCACCGCGGCGTCCGGCGGGGTGTGGGTGAGCGCGTTGGTCATCAGGTTGCCGATCACCTGACGCAGGCGGGCGTCGTCGCCGTGCACGACGAGCGGGCCGGAGCCCGGCTCGATGTCCAGCTCGATCCGGCGCTCGGGAGCCACCACCCGCGCGGCCTCGACCGCATCGCCGGCGAGCACCGGCAGCTCCACCGGGGCGAGCGTGACCGGTCGTTCCCGGTCCAGCCGGGCCAGCAGGAGCAGGTCCTCCACCAGCAGGCCCATCCGGGCCGCCTCGTCCTCGATGCGGCGCAGCAGGTCCGCGGTCTGTTCGGGGGCGCGGGCCGCGCCCTGCCGGTACAGCTCGGCGAAGCCGCGGATGGTGGTCAGCGGGGTCCGCAGCTCGTGGGAGGCGTCCGCGACGAACTGCCGCATGCGCTCCTCGGACCGTCGTGCCCGCGCCTCGGAGGCCCGGGCGGAGCCGGCGGCGTCGCGGGCGGCGACCTCGGCGGAACGGGCGGCGGCCTCGGAGGCGGCGCGGGCGGTGAAGGCCGCCTCGATCTGGGTCAGCATGGCGTTCAACGCCCGGGACAGCCGGCCCAGCTCGGAGGTGGCGCACTCCTTCCCCTCCTCCGGGTCGGGCACCCGCCGGCTGAGGTCACCGCCGGCGATGGCAGCCGCCGTCCGTTCGATCTCCACCAGCGGCTTGAGGCTGGCCCGGACCACCGCCGCGCCGATCGACGCGAGCAGGAACAGCACCGAGGTGCCGGCCAGGACGTCGATCCACACCAGCCGCTTGACCGCCAGGTCCACGTCGGTGAGGTGCTGCCCGACGGCGGCCAACTCCCCGTTCGGCAGCTTCGTGTAGGACATGCGCCATCGGCTGTGCCCGTCCCGGGACCGAACGGTCTTGAGCTGACCGACCTCCTCGGCGAAGTCCGCCTCCGTCTCCGGCCAGGGGGGCAGGTCGTCCGGCTGGAGGTCCGGGTTGAAGTAGTTCGGTACTGGTTGCCCGTCGGAGACACTGATCAGGATGAAGTCGCTGGGCAGCCCGAAGACCGTCTCCCGCCCCCGCTTCGACATGTCGATGGCTCGACTCAGCGTCCGCTCCGCCAGCCGCAGGTCCTCGTCGACCTGGCCCACCAGGTAGCTGCGCAGGAAGAACGTCGTGGACACGCTGATGACCAGCAGCGCACCGGAGACCAGGGCGAGGACCGAGGCGACGAGCTTGACCCGGAGCGGAACGCCCCGCAGCTTGGACTTCGCCTGCTCGACCGGGGTCACGCCGCCGGCTTGCGCAGGACGTAGCCGACCCCGCGCAGGGTGTGGATCAGCCGGGGCTGCGTGTTGTCGACCTTGCGCCGCAGGTAGGAGATGTACGACTCGACGATGTTGTCGTCGCCCCGGAAGTCGTAGTTCCACACGTGGTCGAGGATCTGCGCCTTGGAGAGCACCCGGTTGGCGTTCAGCATGAGGTAGCGCAGCAGCTTGAACTCGGTCGGCGAGAGCTGCACCCGCTGGCCGGCCCGGTGCACCTCGTGGGTCTCCTCGTCCAGCTCCAGATCGGCGAAGGTGAGCCGGGAGGGCGCCGTCTCGCCACTGCTGGTGCGCCGCAGCACCGCCCGGATCCGGGCGGTCAGCTCCTCCAGGCTGAACGGCTTGGTGACGTAGTCGTCGCCGCCGAGGGTCAACCCGCGGATCTTGTCGTCGGTCGCGTCGCGGGCGGTCAGGAACACCACCGGCGTACGCGTGCCGCCCTCGCGGAGCATCCGGATGACCTCGAAGCCGTCCAGGTCGGGCAGCATCACGTCGAGCACGACCAGGTCGGGACGGTGGTCCTTGGCCGCGTTGAGGGCGGCGCTGCCGCTGGTCGCGGTGGCCACGTCGAACCCGGCGAACCGGAGGCTCGCGGAGAGGAGTTCCAGGATGTTGGGGTCGTCCTCGACGACGAGCAGTCGCGCCTCGGTCTGGATAGTGGCCATGGGCCCATCATCCGCGCTCTCGCTGCGCCCGCGCTGGGCGGATGCTGGAAAGAACCTGTGAGCCGGCTGCCACGCCGCTGCTGTCAGCGCAGCAGCCGGCGCAGCCCGTCGAGCGCGCCGTCGAGCACCCTGATCGCGGTCCGCAGCTGCGAGTCGCTGAAGCGGCGGGCCCGCACCAGCGCGCCGACCTCGGTACCGAACGCGGCCAGCCGCCGGTCGAACTCGGCGAGCAGCCGCTCGTCGTCGGACGCGGCCGGCCCGGGGGCGGGTGCCGGATCGGACGCGGGCGGCGCCCAGCGCGTACGCCGGGTCTGGCGGGTCGCCTCCCGTAGCTCCCGTTTGAGGTCGCGGACCGAGCCCCGCACCTCGCTGCGGATCTCGCCGGCCAGGGCGGAGAGGTCCTGCACCGAGGCGGTGATGTCCGACTCCAGCGTGGCCAGCTCGTCGGCCCGCTGGCGCAGCTCCGCCCGGCCGGCGTCGGTGATCTCGTAGACCTTCCGGCCCCCCGCGGCGGTGTGGGTCACCAGCCCGTCGCCCTCCAGCCGTTGCAGGCGGGGATAGATGGTGCCGGCGCTGGGCGCGTACAGGCCGAGGAAGCGCTCCTCCAGCAGGCGGATCAGCTCGTAGCCGTGCCGGGGCCCGTCGGCCAGGAGCTTGAGCAGGTAGAGGCGGAGCCGCCCGTGACCGAACACGGCCGTCACGGCAACTCCCCCTCCTCGTCGACGTCCACCGGGCGGGCGAGCAGCGCGATGCTGCCCGAGGTGGCGGAGGCCCAGAGCCTACCCGCACCGGTGCCCAGCACCCCCTCGCTGTTCCGCAGCACCGGGAGGCCGCCCTCCGCGCGCAGTTGCGGGAAGCCGCTGGTGACCCGACCGGAGGTGGTGTGCAGCCGGACGGTGAGGTCGCTGTCCGCACGGACCCGGACGGTGATGCCGCCGGAGATGGTGGTGAGCTGGATGTCGCTGCCACGAGGATTGTCCA
Organism: Micromonospora sp. NPDC049799; assembly: GCF_040656655.1. Lineage (NCBI taxonomy): Bacteria > Bacillati > Actinomycetota > Actinomycetes > Micromonosporales > Micromonosporaceae > Micromonospora > Micromonospora sp. NPDC049799. The sequence goes on along the minus strand of NZ_JBFAMU010000372.1, from coordinate 1,311 downwards.
GGTCGCAGGTGATCGCGCCCGAGACGGTCTGCGCGCGGACATGCCCGGCGGTGCTGTCGGCGAGGGTCACCTCGCCGGAGACGGTCCGCAGGTCGAGCTCACCGGCCACGCCGAGCGCCTCGACCGCACCGGCGGTGATCTTCGCGGTGGTCCGCCCGCGCAACCCCATCAGGGTGATCCGGCCGGCCGTCACCTCGACCCGGGCCGCGCCGCACAGGCCCGACGCGACCAGGGAGCCGTCGACCAGGACGAGGTCGGCGGCGGCGTCGGCGGGGACCGCGACGGAGACGTCGACCCGGGGCCACCGGGCGAGCGGGCCCATCCACCGCAGGAACCCCGCCCAGCCCCGGAGGTGCTCCTGCCGGACCACGAGGCGGCCGTCCCGGTGCTCGACGTGCACCGGCCGTCGGCCGACCCGGGTCACGTCGACCCGGGCGGGGCCGTCGGTGGCCACCACGTTGAGCCGGCCGCTGAGCAGGCGCACGTCGACCCGGTCGACGGGCCCGTCCAGGGTCAGCCGCTGCGGGCTGTCGACGGTGCGGTGCGTCACGGGTCCTCCCCTCGGCGACGCGCTCGGGGGAGCGCGTCCGACGGGCCGACACTAACGCGATACATCGCGATATGGCAAGGGTGTCGCGTCAGGCGGCCAGATCGAGCTCCGACGCCACGCCGGTCGGCGACGGCACGAGGTGGACGGCGGACTCGGCGGCACGGGCGAGCACCCGCCGATCGGCGTCGCGGGCGGGGTGCAGGGCGGCGACGACGGTCACCTCGACCACCACACGCCGGGCGGCCAGGACACGCCGCACCGACCGCCACAGGTTCTCCTCGCCGACGAAGGCCGCCGCGGTCGTCCCCGCGCCGGTGGCGACGCAGCGGTACGCGATCCGCAACGGCACGACCGGAGCGCCGGCGTCGATGGCCGCCTGGAACACGGCCGGTCGGAAGCCACCGCCGGGCCGGCATCCGCCGCCGTCCCCGCACCACGTCGTCCCCTCCGGGAAGACCGCCACCGACCGGCCGGAGCGGAGCGCCTCGGCCACCCGCCCGACCATGACCGGTAGGTCCCGGGGCCGACCCCGGTCCACGAAGACCGTGCCGGCGGCGCCCGCGAGCTGACCGATCAGCGGCCAGGCCCGGACCTCGCTCTTGGCGATCATCCGGGCCGGCGCGGCGGCGAGCACGGCGAGGACGTCCAGCCAGGACTCGTGGTTCGCGACCAGCAGCGCACGCCGCCGGGGCAGCCGGCCCCGGACGACCACCCGCACGCCGAAGGCCCGGGCGGTCAGCCGCGCCCAGCCGCGTACGGCC
>NZ_JBFAMU010000371.1:0-4894 GCF_040656655.1 Micromonospora sp. NPDC049799 | reverse complement strand
TCGGCGGCGGCGGCGGTGACGGCCTGCACGGCACCCGGAGCGGTCAGCACGGCGACCGGCTGGGTGGTCCCGGCGGGGAACGCCCGGGCGAGGGTCTCCGCGCCGGCGACCGCCTCCGGCTTCACCCGGAACTGCTCGGTCTCCGACAGGCCGGTGCGGATGCCCAGCCCGCCGAGCGCGAGACCGACCAGCAGCAGGGTCGCCAGGGCCGCGACCGGCACCGGGCGACGGATGACGACGGCACCGAGCCGGCCCCACAGCCGGCCCTCGCGGACCTCGCCGCCGACCCGGGGGACGAACGGCCAGAACAGGCCACGTCCGAAGATCACCAGCGCGGCGGGGAGGACGAGCAGCGCCGAGAGCATCGCGAACACCACGCCGGTCGCGCAGGCGACGGCGAGCGCGCGGTTGGTCTCCTGCTCCGACAGCAGGAGCGTGAGTACGCCGAGCACGACGGTCGAGCCGCTGGCGAGGATCGGCTCGGCGGTGCGGCGCAGCGCGGACCGCATCGCGGCGAAGCGGTTCTCCTCGTGGCGCAGCTCCTCGCGGTAGCGGGCGATGAGCAGCAGCGCGTAGTCGGTGGCGGCGCCGAAGACCAGGACGCTGGCGATGCCGGTGACCGCACCGTCCTGGAGGTGGATGCCGACGGCCGGGACGATCGTGTCGATGGCCCGCAGCGTGAGCTGCTCGGTGGCGGCGACGACGACCAGCGGCACGATCCACAGGAACGGGCTGCGGTAGGTGATGAGCAGCAGCAGCGCGACCACGCCGGCGGTGACGCCGAGAAGGGTCACGTCGGCACCCTCGAACACCTTGGTGAGGTCGGCGGTGAAACCCGGACCGCCGGTCACCTGGGTGGTGAGGCCCTCGGGCACGTCGTCCAGGGCGGTCCGGAGCTCGTCGATGGTGGTGGCCACCTGCTCCTGACCGCCGGCGGTGTCCAGCGGCACGGCGACCAGGGCGACGGTGCCGTCCGGGGAGACCTGCGGCGGCGCGACCTGACCGCCGACCGCGAGGCGGCCGAGGTCGCCGGACTGGGCGGTGACGGCCTCCCGGTCGGACGGGCTGAGCGGGGCACCGTCGGCGCGGCTGACCACCACGATCGCCGGCTGCACGTCGCTGGACGGCAGCTGGTCCTGGAGGCGCTCCACCTGGGTGGACTGCCACTCGACCGAGAGCCCGGTGGACGAGACCGGCGCGGGGTTGTCCGGCGTGGGCAACCCGAAGACGACGGCACCGAAGATGATCGCGGCGACCACGGTGAGCCACGCGGCCAACCGGCCCCGGGCGACGTGGGTGAACAGAGACATCGATGTCCTCACGGTCTGGTGACGGGAACGGCCCCGGCCCACTGGTTGTCGTGTATCACGAGAAGCAAGTATCTTGATAAGCGAGATTACCGCCGACTGAGTTAAGCTGCAACCGGACGGCGAGGGGAGGAAGCGGCGGAACGTGGCAGGCCACGGCATGTACCGGAAGCGCGAGACGCGACGCGATCACCTCGTCGCGGAGATCACCGCGCAGCTGCGGCGTTACTCCGTCGACGCCCAGCACATCGGCCACGCCTTCGCCGCGCTGCACGGGCTGAACGCCACCGACCTGCACGCGCTGATCGCGGTCATGGACGCCGAGCTGTACGGGCAGCCCATGACCCCCGGTCGCCTCGGTGAGCAGCTCAACCTCTCCTCCGGGTCGGTGACCGCCCTGATCGACCGGCTGGAGCGGGGCGGCCACATCCGGCGCGACCGGGACACCGCGGACCGGCGCAAGGTCTTCCTGCACTACGCCGAGCGCGGCGCGACCCTGGCGATGGACTTCTTCCGTCCGCTCGGCCGGCGCACCGACGGCGTGATGGCCGGGTTCACCGACGAGGAACTGGAGACGGTCCACCGGTTCATGACCGCGATGGGCACCTCGATGCGGGAGCACCGCGACGCCGTCCGCGCCGAGTCCGCCCGACGGTCGGCGGACTGAGGAGGGTGCTCGACCGGCTGACGGCCCGTCTCGCCACCGTCGCCCTGCGCCTGCCGCCGCCCCGGGCAGGGCGGGTCACGCTCACCCGGGACATCCCGCTGCGGGTCCGCGACGGGGTGACGCTGCGCGCCGATCACCACGCCCCGGGCCTGGCCGGCGCGCCGACGGTGCTCATCCGGACGCCGTACGGGCGGGGCGGGCCGATGCGGTTGCTGGGCCGGCTCGTCGCCGAGCGGGGCCACCACGTGCTGATCCAGTCCTGCCGGGGAACGGGCGGCTCGGACGGTGTCTTCGACCCGCTGGTGCACGAGCGCGACGACGGGCTGGACACCCTCGACTGGTTGCGCCGCCAGGCCTGGTGGTCCGGGGTGTTCGGCATGTTCGGGGCGAGCTACCAGGGCTTCGTGCAGTGGGCGCTGGCCGCCGACGCCCCCGACGAGCTGCGGGCGATGGTGGCCGTGGTCACCGCCTCCGGCACCCGGGACTCCACGTACGCGGGGGAGTCGTTCGCCCTGGACACCGTCCTCACCTGGGCGGAGCTGCTCCAGGCGCAGACCGTGCCGTGGCTGGCCCGGCAGTGGGAGCTCAAGCGCGGGCAGCCCCGCCTCGCCGCCGCGTTGGCCCACCTGCCGCTGGCCGAGGCGGACCGGGTCGCCACCGGAGTGACCGTGCCGTTCTTCCAGCAGTGGCTGCGCCACCACACGCCCGAGGCGGACTACTGGCGTACCCGGGTCTTCTCCGACCGGATCACCGACGTCCGGGCGCCGGTGGCCCTGGTCGGTGGTTGGCACGACATCTTCCTGCCGGCCCAGCTGCGTGACTACGCGGCTCTGCGGGCGGCCGGCGCCCGGCCGCGGCTGACCATCGGCCCGTGGACGCACGGAAGCGCCGGGCTCTTCGTCGCCGCCCTACGCGAGGGCCTCGCCCACCTCGACGAGCACCTCGCCGGGCGGCCGTCGCACCGGCCCGCTCCGGTACGGGTCCACGTCGGCGGCAGCGGGTGGCGGGACCTGCCGGACTGGCCCCCGCCGCACACCCCGACCCGCTGGTATCTGCGGGCCGGCGGCGACCTGAGCACGTCACCCCCGGTCCCGTCGCCGCCCGCCCGCTTCTGGTACGACCCCGCCGATCCCACTCCGTCCCTCGGCGGCCCGCTGCTCGTCGCCCAGCGGGCCGGCCCGGTGGACAACCGCCCGGTGGAGGCCCGGTCCGACGTGCTCACCTGGACCAGCGCGCCATTGCGTGAGCCGGTCGAGGCGGTCGGCCCGGTCCGCGCCGAGATCCACGTCCGCAGTGAGCTGTCCCACCTGGACGTCTTCGTGCGACTGTGCGACGTGGACCGGCGGGGTCGCTCGTGGAACGTCTGCGACGGGCTGGTCCGGGTGACGCCCGGGCGGTTCCCGTCCTGCGAAGGCGTGGTGCGGGTTCCCGTGGAGCTGTGGCCCGTCGCGCACCGCTTCGCCTCCGGCCACCGGCTGCGCGTCCAGGTCTCCGGCGGCGCCCACCCTCGTTACGCGCGCAACCCCGGCACGGGCGAGCCGCTCGGCACCTCGGTCACACTGCGTGCCGGATGGCGGGAGATCCTGCACGGTCCCGAGCATCCGTCGCTTGTGGTGCTGCCGGTCCTCCGTCCGGACGCACAGCTTTCTCCCAGCTGAAAAGTGCGCCTTGACCTGGGCGTTCATCGATTCGCGGGGCTATCGTGGGTGCAACGCCCGGCGCTGTGCACCACTCGGCCGGGCCGCGCGTGAGGCTCTCTCACCGCGTACGCGGTGTCACCGTCGTGCCCCGGCCCCCGACCCACCGGCAAGGGGGAGTCCCATGACGCGGGCACCGGCAAATCTTCTGGCCGTCCGCCGCCTGCTGCTCGACCACCTGAACATCGACCCCGACACGGTGCGGAGCGACGACCTCGAACCGGCCGAGGTCGGCATCGTGGGCGACCCGAACCACCGGGGCGGCTACCACTGCGGCTCCGACCGCGTGGTGACCAACGACTACTCCGTCGTCGAGTCCACCCGGGACTCGTCCGGCCTCACCCTGGACGCCGCCGCACTCGACGTCGGGCTCTTCCGGGCCCGCTCCGGGGGCAGCACGCACGACCTGTACACGTTCTCCACCTGGTGCGTGGCGCAGTGCGTCGCCAACACCCCGGACAGCCGCGACCTGCGGGAGATCATCTATTCCCCGGACGGCAAGGTCGTCAGGCGGTGGGACCGGCTCCGTCGGCGCACCACAGGCGACGACTCCCACCTGTGGCACACCCACTTCAGTTTCTTCCGCGACTCGATCAGGGCGGGCCGGGACCAGACCCCCCTGTTCCGTCGCTACCTCACCACCATCGGACTCCTGGAGGACGACATGCCGCTCACCGACGCCGACCAGCCCATCATCAGGGCCGCCGTGCACAGCACCCAGATCGGACGCACCGGCGTCACGGTCGGGCAGGTGCTGGACCAGATGCGCCTGCTACCCGGGCAGGTCGAGGCACTGCGTGCCGAGCTCACCCAGCTCGCCGCGCGGGACTTCACCGACGAACCAGCGGTCATCCAGGGGGTGCTGGCCGGGCTCACCCCGGAGAAGATCGCCGCGGCCATCCCGGACAGCCTCGCCAGACAGGTCGCCGACGAACTGGCCCGCAGGCTGGCCGCTTGACGAAAGCGGTCCGCAACGAAAACCGCGTGATGGCAACGCGCCGTTGCACGCCACCCGGTCGGGGAGCGCGACGGTAGATCAGCGAGGGCTGCTCATCGACGGCACCATCCCGCCGGCCGCGTCGGCGGCCGGGGGCGCCACCCACAGCGGAGCGCTCCGGTAGGAATGCGCAGCGGCGGGGGGCGGGGCCCCCCCCCCCCCCCCCCCCCCCCGCGCCCCCCCCCCCCCGTGTTGGGCCCCGGCCCCCCCGCAAGCACGCGGGGCC
>NZ_JBFAMU010000370.1:0-4961 GCF_040656655.1 Micromonospora sp. NPDC049799 | reverse complement strand
CCTGGCCTGCGGGCTGCGCGCCCACCACGCCGGGGTGGTCGCCGACGTCCCGCAGGCGGCCGACACCCTGCACCGGCCGGGCCGCGGCTACGCTGGCGAAATCGCCTGGCTCACCCGCGTCGCCGACGCGTACCGCCGGTGTCCGGTGGTCGCCAGCACCGTCGACGCGACCACGCACCTGACCGCGACGACCGCCCGGACCGACACCGTTGGAGACACCCACCGATGAAGGACCGTCACGTCCACCTCGCCCGGATCCGCACGCTCGACCCCGACCGCGACCACCTGGCCATCTACCAGACCATGCTGCGGTACGAATTCCCGTGGGACATGAAGCTGGGCCTGAACCTCGCCTTCAACCGCTCGTTCTCGATCCCGCGTGTCGCGGCGGTCCACACGGCCACCGGCGAGCTGACCGACCGCACCCAGAAGCGCATCGACGACACCGGCGTGCTGATGTACGAGATGGTCCTCAACGGATTCGACCAGCCGCGCGGACGGGACGCGCTGCGCCGCGTCAACCAGATCCACCGCCCGTACGACATCCCCAACGACGACTACCTCTACGTCCTGGGCTGCCTGGTGGTGGTCCCGACCCGCTGGCTGGAGCGCTACGGCTGGCGCCGTCCGTGCTGCCACGAACGGCGGGCCACCTGGCGGTTCTACCGGGAGCTGGGCGTACGGATGGGAGTGACCGGCATTCCCGGCTCCTACGAGGAGTTCGAGGTGTGGCTCGACGCGTACGACCGGGAGCACCTGCGGCCGAACGCCGACGCCGCGGCCATCGAACGCGCCACCCGCATGCTGATGCTGACCCGGATCCCCGCCCCGCTCGCGCCACTGGGTAACGCGCTCGTCAGCGCCATGTACGACGCGCGCCTGCGGGCGGCGACCGGTGTGCCGACACCGCCGTGGCCGGTGCGGGCCGGCCTGCACGCGGGCCTGCGCGCCCGCGCCCACCTGCGACGGTGGTTCGGTCGGCCCCCGGCGGTTCCGCTGTTCGCCGACGGGATCACGACGAAGACCTACCCCGACGGGTACGACATCAGCCGGCTGGGACCGCCGTCCGCACCGCCGGCAGGCCGCTCCCCCGCCTGACCGCCGCGCACGTCCACGGTGGACTTCTCGGCGTGTCGGTTCCCCCGCGCACACCGCCTAGGGCATCCTAGGAACCTAGTTGCGATCAAGGAGGCGGGCATGCAGATCAACCCGGGGGCGGCCGAGTTCCCGCACCGGCAGATCGCCGCGCAGCTCAAGGCACAGGTGCGGCGCGGCGACTGGGGCCCCGGCGAGCGGCTGCCGTCCATCCCGGCCATCGCCGAGATGTTCGGGGTCGCCAAGCAGACCGTGCAGCGCGCCGTCGACCAGCTGCGGGTCGAGGGCATCCTGATCACCAAACCCGGCTCCGGTACGTACGTCCGGGGCACCCGGCGCCGTCTCAACCGCCTCTCCCGTGGCCGGTACGGCGGTTTCCGCGGCTACCACACCGACCTGGCCGCCCGGTACCGTCAGCAGCTCGTCTCCGTCGGCCGCTCCCCCGCCCCGCCCGAGGTGGCCGACGTGTTCGGGGTACCCGACGGCACCGACCTGCTCTGCCGCCGCCACCTGGTCCGCACCGAGGACTCCCCGGTCGAGGTCGGCGCCTCCTGGTTCCTGCCCGCCGACACCGCCGGAACCTCCCTGGAGCGCGCGGAGGCGTTCGGCCGGCCGCTCTACCAGGAGGCCGAGGAGGCCACCGGCCGGCGGTACGTCTCGGCCACCGACACGATCAGCGCCCGCCAGCCCAGCCGGGAGGAGGCGGAGATCCTCCAGATCCGCCCCGACACGCCCGTGCTGCACCTGCTGCACGTCGCGTACGACGGCCAGCGCAAGCCGATCGAGGTCGCCCAGGCCACCTGGCCCGGCCCGGTCACCACCCTGACCGAGGAGTACCGAATCCCCGCCCCAACCGCCGAACCGGACCCCGACCCCGGGCTCGTCCTCGGCTGACCCCCACCCCCGCCTCCCACCGTCCCCGGCGAGCAGTTTCGGGGAAAGAGTGGCCATCGACACGAGAATGGCGACACTTTCCCCGAAACTGCGGGGCGGGCGGGGCGGAGGGGCGGGTTACAGGCGGATGCCGAGGAGGGCGTCGACGGTGTCGGCGAAGAGGGCCGGGGCGTCCCGGTCCGTCCCCGTGCCGGCCAGCGCCGCGTCGGCCCACGCGTCGGCGATGGCGATCGCGCCCGGGGTGTCCAGGTCGTCGGCGAGGCGCGCGCGTACGCCGGCCAGGATGTCGGACCCGGACGGCCCGGCGGTCGCGGCTGCGGCCCGCCGCCAACGGCCCAGCCGCTCCTGAGCGGTGGCCAGCAGGTCGTCGGTCCAGGTCCGGTCGCTGCGGTAGTGACCACTGACGAGGGCCAGCCGCACCGCCATCGGGTCGACCCGGTCGGCGCGCAGCCGGGACACGAAGACGAGGTTGCCGCGGGACTTGGACATCTTCTCGCCGTTGAGGCCGATCATGCCGGCGTGCACGTAGTGCCCGGCGAACGGCCCGGCGCCGGTGAGGCGCTCGGCGTGCGCCGCGGAGCACTCGTGGTGCGGGAAGAGCAGGTCGTTGCCGCCGCCCTGTACGTCGATCCGGTCGCCGAGCAGGTTCAGCGCGATCGCCGCGCACTCGATGTGCCAGCCCGGGCGGCCCGCGCCCAGTTCCCCGCCCGGCCAGGACGGCTCACCCTCCCGGGTGCCCCGCCACAGCAGCGGGTCCAGCGGGTCGCGCTTGCCGGCCCGGTCGGGGTCGCCACCACGCTCGGGGAAGATCTCCAGCATCTGCTCGCGGGTCAGGTTCGACTCGTACCCGAACCGGGGCGCGGTGGAGATGTCGAAGTAGATGTCGCCGGTGCCGTCGTCGAGGCGGTACGCGGCGCCGTCCTTGAGCAGCAGCAGGACCTTGTCGGCGATCTCCGGGATCGACTCGACCGCGCCGACGTAGTGCGCGGGCGGGATGATCCGCAGCGCCTCCATGTCCTCGCGGAACAGCGCGGTCTCCCGCATGGCCAGGACCTTCCAGTCCTCGCCGTCGCGCTCGGCCCGCTCCAGCAGCGGATCGTCGATGTCGGTGACGTTCTGTACGTACCGCACGTCCAGCCCCGCGTCGCGCCACACCCGCTGCACCAGATCGAAGGTGATCATGGTGGCGGCGTGGCCGAGGTGGGTGGCGTCGTACGGGGTGATCCCGCAGACGTACATGCTTCCCGCGCCGCCCGGCGTGCTGGGCAGGACATCCTGCCGTGCCGAGTCGTACAACGCCAGTGGCCCGCCCCGGCCGGGCAGCCGCGGCACCTCATGCCCCACCCAAGACTCCATGACTGCCAGCCTAGCCATCCCTGCGACGGCGCCGGGGCGAGCCACGGGTGATCAACGTGACAGAGGGCTCACATGGGGGGCCAGGGCATCGCCGGCCAGTCCTGCGGCGGCTGCGGGAACCGGGCGGCGGCCCGCAGCCGTTCGACGCGACCGGCCAGCTCTGCGATCTCGCCGAGGGTCAGGTGCGCGGCCAGGTCCTCGCCGAGCGTGCCGGCCACCTGGCCGGCGAGCTCGTCCAGCATCTCCACCGCGTCGTCGGGCAGCCGGCGACCGGCCCAGCCCCACAGCACCGTGCGCAGCTTCTCCTCGACGTGGAAACTCACGCCGTGGTCCACGCCGTAGATGCGGTCGTCCGGGCCGACCAGCACGTGGCCGCCCTTGCGGTCGGCGTTGTTGATCACCGCGTCGAGCACCGCGAGGCGGGCCAGCCGGGGATCGTCGGCGTGCGCGAGGGCGTACGGGGTGCCGTCGTCGTCACGGGCCGCCGCGACGGGCAACCAGCGCGGTGGCACCGCGTCGGCCGGCACGAACCCGACCAGCGGCTCGGTGTCGGTGGGCTCGTCGATCCAGAGCTGGCACGAGCCGGGGCCGAACGGCCCGTCGCGCAGCACCGTCGGTGGCACCAGGTCCCAGCCGGTGGCCCGGGAGACCAGGTACGCCGAGACCTCCCGGCCGGCGAGGGTGCCGTCCGGGAAGTCCCAGAGCGGACGTTCGCCCCGCACCGGCTTGTAGACGCAGCGGGCGGAGACGCCGTCGAGCGTCAGGATCCCGCGCAGGGTGGTGTTGGAGGCGTCGACCAGCCGGCCCTCCAGGTCGAGCTGACCGTCGGAGAGCAACCGGAGTGCGGCTGTCCCGTCCTGGCGGGGCTGGAGGCCGGACGAGGTCACCGGTGGTAACCGTTGTGCCGCGGGCAGAGGTGCCCGGCGGGGTCCAGCGGTTGGCCGCACAGCGGGCAGGGCGGACGGCCCGCGTTGACCACCCGCTTGGCCCGCTCGATGAACTCGCGGGTCGCCTCGGGGGTCAGCCGCACCCGGAGCCGGTCGAGGTCCTCGTCCGGTTCGACGTCGTCGTCCTCGTCCTCCTCGTCGTCCGGCTCGCCGAGCTCGACCTCGGTCTCCGCCTCGCCGGTGGCAATCGCCTCGATCACCACGGTCGCGGTGTCCACGTCGAAGGCCAACCCGAGCGTGCCGACCCGGAACTCCTCGTCGACGGGCGTGTCCAGGGGATCGTTGTCGCCGACAGTGGTCACCGGCTCGGGCAGCTGCACGCCGAACCGGCGTTGCGCCTCGGAGAGCAGCTCCTCCAGCTTCTCCGCCAGCAGCGACACCTGGACCTTCTCCAGCGCGACGCTGACCAGCCGGCCTCCGCCGCGCGCCTGGAGGAAGAACGTGCGATCCCCCGGCGGCCCGACGGTCCCGGCGACGAACCGCTCCGGCGGCTCGAAGGCGTGCACCTGGTGGGTCATACCCACGACCCTATCCGGCGTCCCGAACGATCGCGCACCCCACCGACCCGAATCACCGCCGGGCCGCCGCGCCCGGCGTACGGGTGGCGGTTCCCGGGCGTGGCGCGGTGGGTGACCGGCGCCGTGGCATGCGGTCCGGCGGTCATCGCGC
>NZ_JBFAMU010000369.1:0-4965 GCF_040656655.1 Micromonospora sp. NPDC049799 | reverse complement strand
GGGGGGGCGGGGGGGGGGGGGGGCGGGGGGGGGGCGGCGGGGGGGGGCGGGGGCGCGGCGGCGCGGCGGCGGGGACGCCGAACCGCGCGGGGACGGGTCAGCGGATGACGCGGCCGCGGAGGACGACGCGGGACGGGGTGCGGACCGCGCGCAGGTCGGTGCGGGGGTCCTCCGGGTACACGGTGAGGTCGGCGAGGCCCCCCTCGACCAGGCCGGGAAAGCCGAGCCACTCGCGGGCACCCCAGGAGGCGGCGGCGAGGACGTCGACCGGGGACATGCCGGCCTGCTCGTGCAGCAGCAGCATCTCCTCGGCGGCCAGCCCGTGGTCGATCCCGCCGCCGGCATCGGTTCCCACGTAGATCGGCACCCCCGCCTCGTACGCCGCGCGCACCACCTCCGGGAAGCGGTCGCGCAGGGCGAGCATGTGGTCGGCGTACCCGGGGAACTTCGCCCGTGCCTGCTCGGCGATCCCGCCGAACGTCCGGATGTTGATCATCGTGGGGACCAAGGCGGTGCCCTGACGGGCCATCTGGTCGATCAGGTCGAGGCTGAGCCCGGTGCCGTGCTCGACCGAGTCCACCCCCGCCCGCACCATGATCTCCACGGCGGACTCGGAGAAGGTGTGCACCGCCGCGCGTACCCCGGCGGCGTGCGCGGCCGCGACGGCCGCGGTCAGGGTGTCGGCGTCCCAGGCCGGCGCCAGGTCCCCCACCCCGCGGTCGATCCAGTCGCCGACCAGCTTGACCCAGCCGTTGCCGGCCGCCGCCTGCTCGGTCACCGTGGCGGCCACCTCCGCCGGCCCGACCTCCACGCCGATGTCGCGCAGGTAGCGCTTCGGCGGCGCGACGTGCCGGCCGGCGCGGGCGAGCCGGGGCAGGTCCGGCTCGTCGTCCAGCTCCGGATAGGGGTACGGGGAGCCGGCGTCCCGGATGGCGAGGACCCCGGCGTCCCGGTCGGTACGGGCCAGCTCGCGGGCCTGGTCCAGCGAGGTGATCGGGGCGCCGCCCCGGGCGATGCCGATGTGACAGTGCGCGTCGGTCAGGCCGGGCAGGACGAAGCCGCCGTCGACGACGGTCTCGGCGCCGGGCACCGGGTCGAAGGTGACCCGGTCGCCGACCAGCCACAGGTCCCGGACCTCGTCGTCGGGCAGGAGCACACCACGCACATGCAGAGCCATGTGCACAGTCCTACCCGATCGGCGCGGGGCGCGCGGGCGGGCACCTGCGTTCCCGGTCACACGCCTTGACTTGAAGCGCTTCAACCCGGGAACGCTCGGTGACATGAGGACGGCGAAGGAGCAGCGGGCGGACGAGGTCCTGACCATCCAGGAGATGGCCCGGCGGTCGGGCTTCAGCGAGCCGACGCTGCGCTACTACGAGCGGATCGGCCTGCTGGGCGCCGTGCCGCGGGATCCGGGCAGCGGGCACCGCCGCTACGACGCGGCCACGGCGGAGCGGATCGACGCCCTGGCCTGCCTGCGCTCCTCCGGCATGAGCGTCACGGACATGCGGCGTTACCTGGAGTTCCTCCACGAGGAGGACGGCCGGGGCGCGGCGAAGCAGCGGGAGCTGTTCGCCCGGCAGGCCGAGCGGCTGGCCGCCGAGATCGAGCGGCTGCGGGTCCGCCAGGAGTACATGCGCAGCAAGGCGGACATGTGGGACGCCCGCGTCCGGAAGGACGCCGACGCCGAGTTCCGCGCCGTCCAGGACATCGAACGCATTCTCGAAAGGTTCTGATCCGGAATGGACACGACCATGAACAACGACATCGACCTCCGCGCCACCGGCGACACCACGGTGCTGGTCACGGGTGCGACCGGGCACGTGGGCGGGCACTCCGTCGCTCGGTTGCTGGACGAGGGCTACCGGGTCCGGGTGACGCTGCGCGAGCTGGGACAGCGCGACGAGGTACTGGCGCGGGTCCGGCAGGCCGGCGCCGACCCGGACGGCCGGGTCGAGTTCCGTACGGCGGCGCTCTCCGCCGACGACGGCTGGGCGGACGCGGCCGACGGTGTGCGGTACGTGCTGCACCACGCGTCACCCTTCCCGTTCACCCCGCCCACGCACGAGGACGAGGTGATCCGCCCGGCCCGTGACGGGGCGCTGCGGGTGCTGCGGGCGGCTCGGGAGGCCGGAGTCCGGCGCGTGGTGGTGACCTCCTCGTACGCGGCGGTCGGCTACACGGTGAAGCCCGACGGTCACTACGACGAGACGGACTGGACGAACCCGGACGACGACATCCCGGCGTACCACAGGTCGAAGACCCTCGCCGAGCTGGCGGCCTGGGAGTACGCCCGGGAGCACGGCGGGTTCGAGCTGAGCGTGGTCAACCCGACCGGCATCTTCGGTCCGCTCCTGGGCGAGCGGATGTCCGCGTCGACCGGGCTGGTGAAGGCGTTCATGGAGGGCACCACCCCGGCGGTGCCACGGATGCACTTCGGCGTCGTGGACGTCCGGGACGTGGTCGACCTGCACCTGCGCGCCATGGTGCACCCGGCCGCGGCCGGGGAGCGGTTCATCGGCGTCGGCGGCCCGTCGATCAGCTTCTTCGACATGGCGCGGATGATCGCGCGGCACCTGCCGGCAACGGCCGACCGGGTGCCGGCCCGGGAACTCACCGTCGAGGAGGTCCGGGAGGCCGCGAAGACGGAGCCCGCCCTGCGCGAGGCCGCCGGGCTCGGCGGGCAGATCCCGGTGATCAGCAACGCGAAGGCGCGGAACCTGCTGGGCTGGCGGCCCCGCGGGGTGGAGCAGACCATCGCCGACACCGCCGACAGCATGGTCAAGTTGGGCCTGGTGTCCGTCTGACGCACGACCGCGCGCCGCTGCCGGGGATCACTCCCCCGTCGGCGGCGCGCAGGTCGTTGCGCCGGCCCGTCAGGGCGGGCAGGGCGACCGAGACCTTCCATGGGCACTCGGGTCCTCGGGCGACGGCACGATCAACCTTCACATGCTCGCCGTCACCGACACGCTCACCGGGGCCGCTGGTCGCCCTTGCCGAGCTTGTTGAAGTCGATCTTCGGAAGCTTGAAGCCCGGCGGCAGCCCCTGCCCACCGGCCAGGTCGTTCGGGTCCATCCCCGGCGGGAGCTGTGGCATGCCGCCCGGGAAGCCGCCCGGCATGCCGGCGCCCGCACCGGTACGCGGCCGGTTGCCGCCCTTGGTGCCCTTGCGCTTGTTCTTCGGCGACTTGGTCGCCTTGCGCCGCCCACCGCCGGGCAGGCCCATCATGCCGCCCATCTGCTTCATCATCTTCTGCGCGTCGGCGAAGCGGTTGAGCAGCTGGTTGACGTCCATGACGGTGACGCCGGAACCGTTGGCGATGCGTGCCCGGCGGGACCCGTTGATGATTTTCGGGTTGGTGCGCTCACCCGGGGTCATCGACCGGATGATCGCGGTGACCCGGTCGAAGTGCGTGTCGTCCAGCTCGGCGAGCTGGTCCTTCATCTGCCCCATGCCGGGCATCATGGCCAGCACGTTGGCGATCGGGCCCATCCGACGGACCGCGATGAGCTGGTCGAGGAAGTCCTCCAGCGTGAACTGCTCGCCGCCCATCAGCTTGGCGGTCATCTTCTCTTTCTGATCTTCGTCGAAGGCCTGCTCGGCCTGCTCGATCAGAGTGAGGACGTCGCCCATGCCGAGGATCCGGCTGGCCATCCGGTCGGGGTGGAAGACGTCGAAGTCCTCCAGCTTCTCGCCGGTGGACGCGAAGAGGATCGGCTGCCCGGTGACCTCGCGGACCGACAGCGCGGCACCACCACGGGCGTCGCCGTCGAGCTTGGAGAGGACCACGCCGGTGATGCCCACGCCGTCGCGGAACGCCTCGGCGGTGCGGACGGCGTCCTGACCGACCATCGCGTCGATGACGAAGATGACCTCGTCGGGGTCGACGGCGTCGCGGATGTCGGCGGCCTGCTGCATCATCTCGGCGTCGATGCCGAGGCGGCCGGCGGTGTCGACGATGACGATGTCGCGGGCGGCGCGCTTCGCGTGCTCGATGGAGGCGCGCGCCACCTGGACGGGGTCGCCGGTGCCGTTGCCGGGCTCCGGGGCGTACACCTCGACGCCGGCGCGGCCACCGAGCACCTGGAGCTGCCCGACGGCGTTGGGGCGCTGGAGGTCGGCGGCGACCAGCAGCGGCTGGTGGCCCTGCGCCTTGAGCCAGCGGGCCAGCTTGCCGGCGAGGGTGGTCTTACCGGAGCCCTGGAGGCCCGCCAGCATGATCACGGTCGGCGGCTGCTTGGCGAACTGGAGCCGCCGCCCCTCGCCGCCCAGGACGTTGATCAACTCGTCGTTGACGATCTTGATGATCTGCTGTGCCGGGTTGAGCGCCTCGGAGACCTCCGCGCCGCGGGCCCGTTCCTTGAGGTTGGCGATGAAGCCCTTGACCACCGGCAGGGCGACGTCCGCCTCCAGCAACGCCATGCGGATCTCGCGCGCGGTGGCGTCGATGTCGGCGTCGGTGAGCCGACCCTTGCCGCGGAGCTTGGTGAAGATCCCGGACAGGCGGTCACTCAAGGTGTCAAACACGCGAACATCCCGTTTGTCAGTGTTCCGGTGAGCGCAGCACGGCCGGGCGAGGTGACCGACCACCCGCAAGGGTAACCGCCCCGTCCGCACCACCGCTCCTGGCCGGCCGCACCCCGGCCCGCCCCGGGGCGGCGCAGTCGTTAAGCGGGGACCCTTCCTCTACCGCAGGCGTCAACAGGGTGCCCTTCCTTACACCGCGGCGAGGACGGCGGTCTCCACGCGGGCGCGGGTGTCGTCGTCGGGCCAGCCGCCGGTGAGGTAGAAGGCGTCCACCACGTCCCCGCCGAGGGTGGAGATGCGGGCCGCTCGCACCTGGGCGCCCGCTTCGTCGAGGGCGCAGGTGACCCGGTAGAGCAGGCCTGCCGCGTCGGCGGCGCGCAGTTCCAGCAGCACCGCGTCGGTGGCCGCCTCGCGGTGCCAGACGACGCGGGGCGCGG
>NZ_JBFAMU010000368.1:0-4974 GCF_040656655.1 Micromonospora sp. NPDC049799 | reverse complement strand
GTCCGATCTGTGGACATGGCTACCCCCGCTCCTGGCGCGTCCGCGCCGTCGTGGGGTTCAACGACCGGAGGCCCGCGGACGACGCTGCCCTGGTGGCGGGGGCGGCGCGCCGGTGGGCCGGACGCGGCCTCAGGCGCCGCGGCGGGGCAGGGGCAGGTGGCCGGGGAGCAGCACCGAGGTGAGCCTGACCCCGGCCGCCCGTAACGCCCCGATGAGCGCGTTCTGCACCAGGTACGAGTCGGGCAGCTGCCAGCGGGCCTGCTCCGGCGCGACGACCCAGCGGACGGTGCCCTCGGGCAGCCGGGTGGGCGGCGCCGGGATCCAGGAGCCGGGCCCGTGCCGGACCACGTGGAAGCAGTGGTCCAGCTCCGGACGCAGCGGGTCGCCCGGCCGGACCAGGAACATCCACCGTCCGGTGGGCGTCGCCAGCACCGGGCCGCGGACGCCCGTCCCGGCCGGGTGGCTCCGGACGACGTCGAGGACGTGCCGCCCCAGGTGCGCCGGAACCTCCAGCACGTCGAAGGTCCGGCCGGTGGCCAGCAGGACGCCGTGCGGCCGGTCGCGCCACCACGTCGCGACCCGGGCCGGGTCGGCGCTCGCCGCGCGCTCCCAGTTCTCCAGCGCGGGATGACAGCCGACCGTCGGACAGCCGGGCCGGCCGCAGACGAAGCGGCTACGGGCCAGGCACGCGCCCGGTGTCACCTCCCACCCGTGCATCGCGTAGCGGACGGCCACCCGGCGCAGTCGCACCCGCTCCAGCGACGGCAGGTTGGCCACGCGTGGTCCGACATTCCCCCACATGTGTGTCATCTCCCTCCGGCGACCCGGCCGGCGCCCGGGTCGCATGTCGAGCACCGTCACTGCCGTAACCCGCGATCGTTGAGTTGACGAACGGCTGATGCAACTTGCACGAAAGCTATGAGGACTGGCTGTACGGCCGACGTACAGGCTGTGCGACCAGGTAAAACCTGAAGAGCACGGATCACCGCGCCCGCGGAGACCCTCCGGTGCACCATCCGGAGTGGACGGCAGGGGGAGGGATGGGGAGATGGACGAGTTACCCATTGGGCGGCGGGTGGCCTACTGGCGGGGGCGACGCAAGATGTCGCAGCAGGTCTTCGCGGACCGGTTGGGCAAGTCGAAGAGCTGGGTGGACAAGGTCGAGCGCGGCGTGCGCCGGCTCGACAAGTTCTCGGTCGTCTACGAGATCGCCGACATTCTCCAGATGGACGTGCAGCTGCTGCTCGGCAAGGACCCCGAGCGGCGTACCGACGCGTTGAACTGCATCGACCAGGTCGAGGTGCAGGAGATCCGCGCCGCCCTGGAGCGGTACGACTCGATGAGCGCGTACTTCGACGCGGCGCCGTACCCGCCGCCGCTGACCGACATGCGCAAGGCCGTGACGCACGCCTGGCTGACCTACCAGTACGGCCGGTACGGCATGCTCACGCGCGCGCTGCCGAAGCTGCTGCGCGACGCCCAGGCGGCGGACGCCGGCTACGGCGGCGACGACGCGCGCGAGGCCGCCCACCTGCTGGGGCAGGTCTACCAGATCGCCTCCTCGGTGCTGCGGAAGCTGGGGGAGTGCGAGCTGGCCTGGCTCGCCGCCGACCGGTCGATGGCGGTCTGCCAGCGCGCAGACGACCCGCTGCTGGCCGGCATCGCCACGACCCGGGTGTGCAACGCGCTGGCGGCGATGGGCCGCGCCCGTCCGGCCCTGGAGCTGAACGTCACCATCGCCAACCGGCTCACCCCGGGCGGGGGCAACGACGCGACACCGGAGCGCCTCTCCGTCTACGGGATGCTGCTGCTGCAGGGCGCGATGGCCGCCGCCCGGATCGGCGATTCCGCCACCGTAGACGACCTGCTCAACGGCGCCCAGGAGGCGGCCACGCTGCTCGGGGCGGACGAGAACCACTACTGGACGTCGTTCGGTCCCACCAACGTGGAGCTGCACCGGGCCGCCGCGGCGGTCGAGCTGGGCGACGGCGGCCGGGCGGTGGAGATCCACCAGCAGCGGATCCCGGAGCCGGCTTTCAACGCGCTGCTACCCGAGCGGCGGGCCCACCACCTGCTCGACATCGCCCGGGGCTTCGCCCAGGTCGGGGACGTGGCCAACGCCGGCGAGATGCTGCTGCGCGGCGACCGGCTGGCGCCGTCGGAGATCCGGTGCCGTCCGATCGCCCACGAGGTGATGTCCGACATCCTCCGTCGCACACGTGGTGCGCCGCCTTCTCCGATCGCGGAGTTGGCTGGGCACATGGGAGTAGGGGTATGAGCGCGGAGTCGGCCTGATGACCGGGCCGCGCCGCAACAGCGGGCACCTGCCGGTGCTCTACGTCATCGCCTGCGGTTCGCCGCTGGCACGCCATGTGGGTCGGCTCGTGGAGCTGGCCCAGGAGGACGGTTGGGACGTCTGTGTCGTCACCACGCCCGACGGCGCCAAGTTCGTCGACCGGGCCGCGGTGGCCCGGCAGACCGGACATCCGGTACGCACGCACTACAAGAACCCGGGTGACCTGGACGTGCTGCCACCGGCCGACGCGATGATCGTCTGCCCGGCCACGGTCAACACGGTGAACAAGTGGGCCGCGGGGATCACCGACACGCTCGCCCTCGGCCTGCTCGTGGAGGGGCAGGGGCTGGGCGTTCCGCTGGTGGCGGTGCCGTACACGAATACCGCGATGGCCCGCCACCCGGCGTTCCGGGCCGGCCTGGCCCGGCTGGCGGAGTGGGGGGTGACCGTGCTCTTCGGGGACGACGTCGTCCCGCTGCACCCGCCGGGCACGGGGGAGCGGCACCAGCACGAGTTCCCGTGGGGCCTGCCCCTGGCCGCGGTGCGGGACCGGCACTGCCGGGCCGCCGCCTGACGCCGGAACCCGCCACCCGGCGTCGGCCACCGCCGTCGGCTCCGGGTGGCGCGGCCCCGGGACGTCCCCGGCGACGGTAAGCTGGCCCGCCGTGAGCACACCCGCAGTTCCGCCGACCGTCACCGACGTGGTGGGCGAGCTGGAGCGGCGCTACCCGCCGTCCTGGGCCGAGGAGTGGGACCGGGTGGGACTGGTGCTCGGCGAGCCGAGCGCCCCCGTACGTCGGGTGCTCCTGGTGGTCGACGTGGTGCCGGAGACCGTGGCGGAGGCGATCGCGGCAGGCGCCGACATGATCGTCGCGCACCACCCGTTGCTGCTGCGCGGGGTGTCCTCGGTCGCCCCGACGACGTTCAAGGGGCGGATCGTCCACCAGCTGATCAAGGCCGACGTGGCGCTGTACGTGGCGCACACCAACGCCGACGTGGCCGACCCGGGCGTCTCCGACGCGCTCGCCGCCCGGTTCGGGCTGACCGGGCTGCGCCCGCTGCACCGGCCCGCGCCCGGCTCTCCCGCACACGGCGCCGGGCGGGGCATCGGCCGGATCGGTGAGCTGCCCGAGCCGATGACCCTCGCCGAGCTGACCCGGCACGCCGCCGCGGTGCTGCCCGTCACGGCCTGGGGAGTTCGCGCCGCGGGTGACCCCCGGCGTATGGTTCGTACCCTCGCCGTCAGCGGCGGCTCGGGGGACAGCTTCCTCACCGACGCGACCGCCGCCGGGGTGGACGCCTTCCTCACCGCCGACCTGCGCCACCATCCCGCCGGCGAGCACCTCGCCGCCGGCGGCCCCGCCCTGCTCGACGCCGCCCACTGGGCGACCGAACGACCGTGGCTGGACGACCTGGCCGCGCTCCTGCGGGAGTCGCCGGGCGTCGAGACGCTGGTGTCCGACCTGGACACCGACCCGTGGACCGTACACGCCGCCCCACCCGCGGCGGACGAGAAGGAGCCCCGACCGTGAAGGCTGACCCGAAGGTCCAACGCCGGCTGCTCGATCTGGCGGCGATCGACACCGCCCTCGCCCAGCTCGCCCACCGCCGGCGCGCGCTGCCCGAGCGGGCGGAGCTGGAGGCGCTGGCCCGGGAGCTGTCCGCGTTGGAGGACGAGCGGGTCCGCGCCCAGGTCGCCGTCGACGACCTGGACCGGGACATCGCCCGGCTGGAGAAGGACATCGACCAGGTCCGCGCCCGCAAGACCAAGGACGAGAACCGGCTGGCGTCCGGCAGCGGCCCGGCCCGCGAGCTGGAGGCGCTCCAGCACGAGCTGGTCTCCCTCAACCGTCGCCAGGGCGACCTGGAGGACGCCGAGCTGGAGCTGATGGAGCAGCGGGAGACCGCCCAGTCCGTGCTCGACGGGGTGGAGCAGCGGATCGCCGCCGCCCGGGAGAAGCGGGCCACCGTCGAGCAGCGCCGCGACGAGGCGCTGGCCGAGATCGCGAAGGAGGAGGAGTTCAAGCGGGGCGCCCGGGGGCCGCTCGCCGCGGACCTCCCGAGCGACCTGGTGACCCTCTACGACCGGATCCGCGAGGACAGCGGGCTGGGTGCGGCCCTGCTCACCGGGGCCCGCTGCGGCGGTTGCCGCCTGGACCTCTCCGGCGCCGACCTGGCCCGGATCCGCAAGGCGGACCCGGACGAGGTGGTCCGCTGCGAGGAGTGCCGGCGGATCATGGTCCGCACCAACGAGTCCGGTCTGTAGCCGATGGCACCGCGCGTGGTGGTCGTCGAGGCCGACGGCGGGAGCCGGGGCAACCCCGGCCCGGCCGGCTACGGCGCGGTCGTACGTGACGCGGACACCGGCGAGGTGCTGGCCGAGCGGTCCGAGTCGATCGGTCGGGCCACCAACAACGTGGCGGAGTACCGGGGGCTGATCGCCGGCCTGGAGGCCGCCGCCGAGCTGGGCGCCACCGAGGTGGAGGCCCGGATGGACTCGAAGCTGGTGGTCGAGCAGATGTGCGGCCGCTGGCAGATCAAGCACCCCGGCCTGCGCCCGCTCGCCGCGCAGGCGGCCGGGCTGATCGGGTGGTGCGCACCCGGCACGGCGACGCGATGGCGCTCACCGAGTTCCTCCGTACCCGGGTGGTGGAGGTGGGGGTGCACGGCCTGGACGT
>NZ_JBFAMU010000367.1:0-4974 GCF_040656655.1 Micromonospora sp. NPDC049799 | reverse complement strand
GCGCGGCCCAGCGCCGGCTTGGCGACGTCCAGGGCCAGGCCGGCGGCGTCCGGCAGCGCCGCCAGCACCGCCGCGAGGTGCCGGCCGGTGCCCGCGCCGGCGTCGACGACCAGGGGGTACGCCCCGACGCCGCACCCACTTTGCGCTCCGCGGTCGGTGGCTGCGACGGCGGCACGGGCGAGGGCCGACGAGATCACGTCGTAGTGACCGGCAGCCAGGAAGTCGGCGCGTGCAGCGACCATCTCGGCGGTGTCCCCGACGTGCGGGGCGCGGCCGGCCAGCAGGTTCACGTAGCCCTGCCGAGCCACGTCGAAGCTGTGCCGACGGGAGCAGCGCAGGGCACGGGCGGTGCCGGCGGCCACCTCGGCCAGCGGCTCGGTGCAGACCGGGCAGCGGAGCCGGTCGACGATGCGCGGATCCACGTCAGGCGTCCAGGGCACCCGGCAGGTGCCGTACGGTCCGGCGTGCGACGCTCACCGGCTCATCCTCGCAGGCGGGCCAGCCGGTCCGGTGCCGGCACCCGGACCGGCTGGTCCTCGTCGGTCGCCGGACCCGTGCCCACTAGGGTCGGGTCATGGTCGCGACAATCCGGTACGAGGACATCGTCAAGGTCCCGAAGGCGCTGCTGCACGATCATCTCGACGGTGGGCTGCGGCCGGCGACGATCGTGGAGTTGGCCGCCGAGGTCGGACACGAGCTGCCCACCACCGAGCCGGAGGCCCTGGGCCGCTGGTTCGTGGCGGCGGCCGACTCCGGCTCGCTGGAGCGCTACCTGGAGACGTTCGCGCACACCGTCGCCGTCATGCAGACCGCGTCGGCGCTGCGTCGGGTGGCCCGGGAGTGCGCGCTCGACCTGGCCGCCGACGGGGTGGTGTACGCGGAGGTCCGCTTCGCTCCGGAGCAGCACCTGGAGCGTGACCTGAGCCTGGACGAGGTGGTCGAGGCGGTGCTGGCCGGGTTCGCCGAGGGCAGCGCGGAGGCCGCGGCTGCCGGCACGCCGATCCGGGTCGGCACGCTGCTCACGGCCATGCGGCACGCCGCCCGCTCGCAGGAGATCGCCGAGCTGGCGGTGCGGCACCGGGACACCGGGGTGGTGGGCTTCGACATCGCGGGCGCGGAGGCGGGGTTCCCGCCCACCCGGCACCTGGACGCCTTCGAGTACCTCCAGCGGGAGAACTTCCACTTCACCATCCACGCCGGCGAGGCGTTCGGGCTGCCCTCCATCTGGCAGGCGATCCAGTGGTGCGGAGCCGACCGCCTCGGCCACGGCGTACGGATCGTGGACGACATCACGCCCGGGGACGAGCCGGTGCTGGGCCGGCTGGCCGCGTACGTGCGGGACAAGCGGATCCCGCTGGAGCTCTGCCCGTCGTCCAACGTGCAGACCGGCGCCGTCGCCTCGATCGCCGACCACCCGATCGGGCTGCTGCGCGACCTGCGGTTCCGGGTGACGGTCAACACCGACAACCGGCTGATGAGCGGCACCTCGATGTCCCGGGAGATGGCGCTGCTGGTGGACGCCTTCGGCTACGGCTGGGCCGAGCTCCGGTGGTTCACGATCAACGCGATGAAGAGCGCGTTCATCCCGTTCGACGAGCGGCTGCGGATCATCGACGAGGTGATCAAGCCCGCGTACGCCAAGCTGCTGGGCTGAGCCGTACGGGCGCCGCCGTCCCGCCGGGTGTCCGACCTCACCCCGACGGCCGGCGTGTCGTGCCGGATCAGGGACGGTGCGGGTGGCCGGCGAGCAGGCCCGCCACGCGGCGCAGCACCTCGCCAGCGCGGGCCGCCTCCGCGCCGAGGCCGGTCTGCCGGCGCAGCACCGCCGGCTCCGCCCGCAGCAACTCCACCCCCCGGCGGAGCAGCACCCGGGGTGCCTTGCGCTGTTCGGCGAGGTCCCGGGCGAGCCGCCGGACGAAGGTCGCCCCACGGGGTCGCCGCAGCGCGTATGCCCCGGCGACCAGGCCGCGCCGGTGGCACTCGGCGACGATCTCGGCGGCGAAAATCCCTTCGGCCACGAAAAGTGGCGATCCGGCCAGGTCGAATGACCGGGTGGCCACCCGTCGGTCCTGATCGATCGCATAGACCGGCACTTCGGCCCGACCCTCGCGGGCCAGTCGGGCAATCGTCTCCACGGCCGAATCGGCGTCCCAGGACAGGGGAGACTCCCAGTCGACCAGGCCGTTCTGTCGCGGCAACGTAGGGTCATCGCCGTCCTTGTAGAAGTCGTCCAGACAGAGCACTGGCAGGCCAGTTCGCTCCGCTATGTACGACTTTCCGGAGCCGGAAGGGCCGGCGAGGAGGATGACGCGGTAGGGGTGTTCCATAACCTTCAGTTACTCCGGCCAGACGGACTGCTATCAAATCGCATCAACATCTCATCACACCCAGATCGACGGCCAACCTGGGCTTTCTCTTTCCGAGGAGGCGTGATGGAATCTCGGATGGTCCGACCCGCCGGGTCGGCCGCTGGGCGTTGCCCTGGGGTAACGCGGACGCTGAAATCACGAGGGCGGTGACGTGAGCAAACGGCCAAAGACGGCAGGCTCCTTCCTGTCGCGTCTGCGCCGGCCGGCCGGCCGGCTCCGCGACATGCCGATCTGGTCCAAGCTCGGTCTCATCATGATCGTGCCGACCATCGCCACGGTCGTCGTGGGTACGAGCGGTCTCGTCGACCACCTGCAGACGCTCAACAATGCCAACCGGGCCGGCGACCTCGCCATCCTCGTCGGCTACTCGGGTGAGCTGGTCGACACCCTGCAGGACGAGCGGACCAACGCGATCCGGCTGGTGGGCGGCGCGAAGGCCTCCGCGGAAACCTCCCGCACCGCGTTCGAGCAGGCCACCGCCCGCGTCGAGGAGGCGAAGACCCCGTACTCGCGGCAGCGCGCCGAGGTCGAGGACCTGCCGGCCGCCCTCGAGAACCAGCTGCGCTACATCGACCGGTCGCTGACCGACCTGCCGGGCATCCGGAGCCAGGTCCTCAACTACCGGCTCAACACCGCCCAGGTGTACCAGCAGTACGACGACGTGATCGCCAACCTGCTCAACGTGCGCGACTCCGCCACGCAGCTCGCCGGGGACATCGAGCTGAGCGACCAGATGCGCGCCGCCACGGCCCTGGCCCGCCACAAGGAGTTCCACTCCCAGGAACGCTACGTGGTGCACATCTCGCTGATCCAGCGCCAGCTCACGCCCAACCTGCGCGACCTCTACATCTCGACGTTCACCGCTCAGCGGCAGTGGCTGGAGACCTTCGGCAGCGTCGCCGATCGTTCCGACCAGGAGCGCTACCAGCAGACGGTCGCGGGCGCCGACCTGCGTGAGGCCAACGGCTACCGGAGCAACCTGCGCGGCCTGTCGAGCGCCGCCAACCTGAACCAGGCGGGCTTCAACGCCAACCAGTGGGACAACGCGATGGTTGCCGAGGCCGACCTGATGCGGAAGGTGGAGGCGGGCCTCGACGACGACGCCGTCCGGCTCGCCGACGACCTCCGCTCGGACGTGCAGCGCCAGGTGTTCCTGGAGACCGGCCTGCTGCTGATCATGCTGCTGCTCGCCATCTTCTTCGCGTACCTGGTGGCCCGCTCGATGGCCCGCTCGCTGCGCGACCTCCGGCAGGGCGCCCTCTCGATCGCCCAGTACGGCCTGCCCCAGGCGGTGGCGCGGCTGCGTGACCCGCAGGTCACCGGTCAGCTCACTCCGGTGCAGCTCGCCAACCAGATCGCCGAGCCGCTGCCGGTGCGCAGCAAGGACGAGTTCGGGCAGGTGACCGAGGCGTTCAACGCGGTCCACCTGGAGGCCGTGCGTACCGCCGCCGAGCAGGCCGCGCTGCGCGCCTCCGTCGCCACCATGTTCGTCAACCTGGCCCGCCGGTCGCAGATCCTGGTCGACCGGCTCATCGGCCACCTGGACCGGCTCGAGCGCGGCGAGGAGGACCCGGATCGGCTGGCCGAGCTGTTCCAGCTCGACCACCTGGCCACCCGGATGCGCCGTAACGACGAGAACCTGCTGGTGCTCGCCGGTGCCGACTCCACCCGCGTGCAGCGGGAGCCGGCCGCGCTGATCGACGTGCTCCGCGCCGCCCAGTCCGAGGTCGAGCACTACACCCGGATCGAGTTCGGCATCATCGACCGGGACATCGAGGTCGCCGCCCACGCCGTCAACGACATGGTCCACCTCGTCGCCGAGCTGTTCGACAACGCCACCGCGTTCTCCCCGCCGGACTCGCAGGTCATGGTGGAGGCCCGCCGCGTCGGCGACCGCGCGTCGCTCTACGTCGAGGACCGGGGCATCGGTATCAGCGCCGACCAGCTCACCGACCTCAACGAGCGGCTCGCCACGCCGCCGCAGGTGGACGTGGCCGTCTCCCGCATGATGGGTCTGGTCGTGGTCGCCCGTCTGGCGTCCCGGCACGGCGTCAGGGTGGAGCTGCGACCCGGCGCCGACCGCGGCACCGTCGCCGAGGTCACCATGCCCACCTCGGTGCTGGTGCCCAGGGCGCTCGCCGGCCGCGGCCAGCACATGCCGGCGTTGCCCGCACCGCAGTCGTCCGGCCCGGCGCCGGTGTTCGGCGCGCTGCCCGCGCTCGGCAACGGTCCCGTCGCCCCGGCCCCCCGGTCCGGCGAGTCCGGCAACCAGGTCACCCTGGGTGGCCGACCGTTCGACCCGGCCCACCGGAACGGCTCGGGATCCCCCACCGGCCCGGCCCGGTCGATGCCGGCCTGGTCCGACCTGACCGGCGCGAGCACTCGCAACGGCACCCCCGACGGCGGGGCCTTCCCGACGCGTCCGGCCAACGGCGACGCCTTCGGCCCGCGTCCGGCCAACGGTGACGGCTACGCACCGCGCACCGCCAACGGTCAGCCGATCGACCCGACTGGTCGTCAAGACCCGCAACGGTGGCGCCGAGGTCGTCGCGCTGCTGAAGACCGGCTCGGCGTACTACGCCCCGTCCGCCGCCGCCGCCCGCAT
>NZ_JBFAMU010000366.1:0-4976 GCF_040656655.1 Micromonospora sp. NPDC049799 | reverse complement strand
CCCGAGTGGTACGCCGCACAGTGGGCCGCCGATCGGGACGCCTTCGAGCGGCGTCGCTACCGGGGCTACTACGAGTCCCAGCGGGCTCTACTGGAGGACAAGCGGCGGTTCGACGAGGTCGCCCGTCTGCGTAGCACGGCCGAGGAGCATCACCAGAGGGCGCGTGACTACACCGCCTACGCGCGGTACCTGGTTCAGTCAGGCCGGAACCACGAGGCGGCCGTGTGGCAGCGCAGGGCCGACAGGCAGACCAGGGCGTACGGAGGCTGCCTCGACCGGGCCGAGGCGGTGCTGGCCGGGACCGAGGTGCCGAAGGTCGTCGACATCGACGACCCGACCGACTTCCACCGGATCAATGACGACGTCGGTGACCTCACGCTCGGGGCGGTCGACACGGGAAACGGCTCCGCTCTGACCGGTGACGACGATCCACCGCCGATCGACCACACCCGCCGATACGGGGTCCGGGGCGGCCTGCGCCCGCCGTTGGCGCTGCACCAGACTGACGTGGAGCGGCAGATGCCGCGGCACCCGGACGGCAGCGTCGCACGTACCGCCGATCCACGCCGGGGCGGCTGGTTCCGGCTCATGAACGACGGGGGGCCGCAGGCCGATCCGACCCGGGGCATCAACTGTCTCGACTGCACGCTGTCGCTCTTCGACACGTGGGTA
Organism: Micromonospora sp. NPDC049799; assembly: GCF_040656655.1. Lineage (NCBI taxonomy): Bacteria > Bacillati > Actinomycetota > Actinomycetes > Micromonosporales > Micromonosporaceae > Micromonospora > Micromonospora sp. NPDC049799. Next base: position 4,304 of record NZ_JBFAMU010000366.1, on the reverse strand, counting down.
CACGGCCGGCCCCGGGTGGCGGCCCCCCGGACCTTCGACGCGTACGAGAACGGCAACGTGACGCGCCCACTCGACGGGGAGGCGAACGGACCCGCGCGGATCGAGGACGTCACCGGCGGACGCTTCCAGCGCCTGTGCGCGCCCAGCGACGGGACGTCGCCGGTCCACCCGAAGCAGGCGCTGGACGCCGGCTACCGGAACCTGCACGACCAGTTGGTCATCGGCGGGCACGGGAGCTTCGCGTTCGTCATCAACCAGTGGGAGGGCGGCGGTTCGCACATCTGGGTCGCTCTGAACCAGAACGGCACGGTGCTCCACCTCGACCCGCAGTCGGGGGAGATCTCCGACAAGCCGTTGGGCGGGCATCGTGGTCACCCGCACAGCCGAAACGCGATCGACGCCGACGTCCTGATCCTGGGCCCTGACGCCAGGCCGATGCCACTGGCAGGGTTGCGGCGCGGGTTGTTCAGCCAACGGCCGGACCTGCCGGAGTACCCGCCAGCACGGGAGCATCAGGGGTACGGCGAGCCGTACCTGAACCGGATGCACCTGTTGGCCGGCCCGGGCTCCGCCGAGCCGGCCGGCGGTCAACCCCGGTCGTCAGGCGAGCATCAGTCCGCCAACCAGGCAGTAGCGCTGGAACTCTCGGATGCCGAACTGGCGGCCCTGACGGCACTACGAGGCCGTGCCGAACAGAAGGCGGATGAGGTTGAAGCCGCACTCGACCGCATCGGGTGGAAGGTTACGCAGCAGATGAATGTCGGTCATGCGGTCCGGCTGAGTGACCAGGAAAATCGCGTCAAGGGTCTGGATTCGTTGTCGCGAAAGTACGTCAGCGAGGCGCGAGCGTTCGGGCTCGGTATCGAGGAATTCAGCGACGACGTCAACGACGTTCTTCGCTTCTGCCTCGTGCTTCCGGCCGACGCTTACTACCGAGACGCGGTGGTGAGTGTGCTGGACGAGCTGGCCGCGTCCGGTTTTGTGGTCCGCGACAACGCGCGCAAGAATTTCTGGCACTCGGGCAACAAGTTCTATGGATTCAACTGCACCGTTGTTGCTCCTGACGGCCTGGCATTCGAGTTGCAGTTGCACACCGAGTTGTCGCGAGCGGCGTGGTTGGCTACCCATGAGGCGTACGAGGTCCTGCGTCAGGAAGCTCTGCCCGCGGAGGAGCGGGTGCACGCCTTTCTCGACATGCTGGCCACCAACCGTTCCTTCGGTATGCCGGAACGTGTGCCCGTGGGTCTGAGCGAGCATTTTCCCACCAAGAACTCCACCTTCGCAAAGTGGATCTTGGCGAACCCCCAGGTGTGGCAGGATTACCGGAACTGGCTGCTTGAAACGGGGCAGAGCTTCCGGCAGGTTGTCGAGGAGCGCGGCCTGCGGGCGCAGGACTTCCCTATGTCCTCGGACCTCCTCGAAAGGCTGGAGAGCGACAGTGTTGACCTACTACGTGATCTACCGGAATGACGAAAAGAACAGCCCTCGAGGCTTGTTCATCATGGATACCAGGCGGGGTGGCGCACTGCTGTGGGACCACCGTCAGGGTGCGTGGTCCTACGACCCTGCACTCGTCGTTCGCTTCCTTGACGATTACCGCAACCTCGATCGGTACGTGTCGGTTCCGAGGTCCGATGCCGAAGGCGTGGTCGGGGAGATTACAGGCGGCGAACACCTACCCGAGGAGAACGCCTTGGAGTCCATGATCGAAGACGGCCTGCAGCGGGGCTCCGGTCTGTGACACGACCAGACGTGGCTTGCTGTGTTCTGCTGAGGGCTGTTACATCGATGGGGGCCGCACTCATTGAACCAGCCCACCTCTGATGGGTACGGGCGGTAGCTTGGATCACCGGAGAACTCGTCTGCGCACCGCTCGATGCAGAGGCGCTTGCTGAGCCCGGCTCGCCGCCGCCGCGCGGCTTACTCCACCGGCTGACCCAACGTGACGGGTTCGCGGTGCCCGACGCCTGCGCGCACCACCCGGGCATGCCACCAGACGACGAGCGGCAGCCCGACGAGTTCCAACACCAACGCGGTCCCGAACACCGGATTCGGCCAGCCCACGGCCATGACCGACATCAGGCGGCCGAACCCGCCGACGACCGCGATCACGAGGATCGCCCGGGTGACGATCGCCCGCTGCTCCAGCCGGAACAGTGACCACCAGAGCCCGACGCCGGCCGCCAGCCAGTAGGCGACGACGAAGCGGTAGTTGTTGTCGACGCTGACCGGGGTCGACGCGCCGCCGGGTATGAAGGCCGGCCCGATGAGAAGCCCGGCCAACCCTGTCACCAGGGGCACCGCGCCGAGTGCCGCCAGCACGACCATGAGTGCTCTCCGCCCCGCCATCGCCTCACCGTCGTGTTCCGGGCCACGCACAGACCGATCGTCATCACTCTATGGCTGTGCTTCATCGGGCACCAGGCCGGCGACGGTCAGCGACCGGACCGGCAGCCGACGAGCCACAACCATCGCGTGTCACAGCCGACGGACCCGGGATCCCACCGCGCCGTACGATCGCCGCGTGACGGTGCCGGACGTGCGGGACGACGGTGCCGGGTCGACGTCCGCGCGCGGACCGCGGGTGGTCGTTCCCGGAACGGTCGCGGAGGCGCTCGCCGTGCAGGACCGGCTGCGACCGCTGGTCGACCTGGTCGGGCCGGGACCGGAGGCGCCGGCGACGGTCGCCGGCCTGGACGTCGCGTACGCCGAGGAGGGTGACCGGCTGGCCGCGGCCGTGACCGTCCTCGACGCCCGGACCCTCGCGGTGGTGGACTCGGCGGTCGCGGTGGGCCGGCCGGCCTTCGGGTACGTCCCGGGCCTGTTCGCCTTCCGGGAGTTGCCCGCGCTGCTCGACGCGCTGGAGCGCCTGCGGGTCGAGCCGGAGCTGCTGGTCTGCGACGGCCACGGCCTGGCCCATCCGCGCCGGTTCGGGCTGGCCTGTCACCTGGGCGTGGTCACCGGCCTGCCGGCCATCGGGGTGGGCAAGACGCCGCTGGTCGGCGAGTGGACGCCACCGGGGGAGCGGCGGGGCGCGTGGACACCGCTGTCGGACGGCGGCGAGGTCGTCGGTCGGGTGCTGCGGACCCGGGACGGGGTGAAGCCGGTCTTCGTCAGCGTCGGCCACCGCGTGAGCCTGGACACCGCGACCGCGCGGGTGCTGGCGCTGACGCCGCGCTTCCGGCTGCCGGAGACCACCCGTACCGCCGACCGGCTCTGCCGCGACGCGCTGGCCGCCGCCGCGCCACGGCGCTGAAGGTCGCACACGGCCGCGTCGCACGGGGGGCTGATCCGGCGCGCCGGCCCGTGCGTGGCGGACGCCCGGCCGGGGTAATCCAGGGCACATCCGGGGCATTCAATGACCGAGGCCTACCCGGCACCGGTAGTAGCCTGACCGGCGGATCCCCGGATGGGGGAGGAAACGGCGAGGTGATCATGGTAAGTCGGCACGCGGCGCGACTTGCGGCGGTCTGCGCGTTGGTGGCTGGCTCGGTCACCCTCGGCGCGTCGCCGGCGCTCGCCGAGGACGACTCCGTCCGGATGCGCGCCGCCGGCAGCTACACCGCCGGTGGTTCCCCGGAGGGCGCCTCGCTGGAGGTCCGCAAGCGCAGCGACGGGTGCGTGCTGCTGCGTACCGCCCTGTCCCTGCGACTCGACGGCCTCCGCGCCGACCAGGTCGCCGTGCAGGTCAACTACGGCGGCCGGTGGTTCCCGGTGCCACTGTCCGATGCCGGTGGCGGCGTCGCCACGGCGGCCACCGCGCCGCCGAACCCACGCCTCTGCAAGGACAAGAGCGTCACGGTGCGGTACCGGCTGGCCTTCGCGGCGTCCGTTTCCGGCGGCCGGTTGACCGTCGGCGGCGAGGCCACCGGTGCCCTCGGGCAGGTGCTCGGCCGGGGCAGCGACACGTCGCGGGTCGAGGGCGGGCGCGCGTCCGCCACACCGACGCCGTCGAAGAAGCCGTCCCCCACCCCGAGCGCGGTCGCCACCGTACCGGTGACCGACGAGGACACGCCGGTGGCCGCGCTCGCCGAGCCGGCCGGCGGCGCCACCCGGAACGTGGCCCAGGAGTCGTCCGGCGCGTCCCCGATCCTGTTCTTCGGCCTGGCCATGGTCGCCGTCGGGATCGTCCTCATCGTGCTGCTGGTGCGTCGCTTCCGGGAGGACCGGGCGCAGGCGAAGGACAGCAGGTCCGCCGGCACCTACGGCTCCGGGCGAGGGCCGGCCACCGGCCCGGTCCAGCCCGGTGGTGTGTACGGGCAGCAGCCGCCCGCCCAGCCCGCCGTGTACGGCGGCGCCCGCCC
>NZ_JBFAMU010000365.1:0-5015 GCF_040656655.1 Micromonospora sp. NPDC049799 | reverse complement strand
GCTCGCGAGCCTGGGTGGCGAGGTGACGGGCGTGGGCGAGCAGCGCGGTGTCGTCGGAGACCAGCATCCCCCCGCCGGAGGTCGTTATGATCTTGAGGTGATCCGGTCGACCCGCAGCGCGGGCGAGAACGCGGCCACCCCGAGCAGCCGGGCCTGGTCGGCGTCGACGACGGTCGCGGCGATCACCTGGTCGGCGTGGTGCGGGCGGACACCCCGCTCGGCGAGCACCTCGTAGAGGGAGCCGGCGACGACCGCGGCGTCCAGGTCGCCGATCCGCTCGGCGGGCAGCCAGACCTCCTCCAGGCACATCGGCAGGCCGTCGGCCAGCCGGAGCCGGCGGACGTGCATCACCTCCGCGCCGGGCGAGACGGCCAGGTCGCGGGCGACGGCCACCGGCGCCGAGGTCACCGTGAGGTCGAGCAGTCGGGAGTCCGGGGTGAGCCGGCGCAGACGCATGTCCTCGCTGAACGAGGTGAGCGCCAGGTTCTTGGAGATGGTGGCCGGGTCGGCCACGAACGTGCCGGAGCCCTGGGCCCGGTAGACCAGGCCCTCCTCCTCCAGGCGGCCGACGGCCTGCCGGACGGTGGCCCGGCTGACCCCGAACCGGGCGACCAGTTCCCGTTCGCTGGGCAGCGGATCGTGCGGTCGCAGCGCCTGGCCGATCTCGGCGCGCAGCGCCGCGTACAGCGCCTCGTGCTTGAAGCCGACCTTGTTGACAGCGGTCATCCCTTCACGCCCCCTTCTCCGACTCCGCGGAAGAACAGCCGCTGCAGAGCGAAGAAGACGGCCAGCAACGGCAGGACCGCGATCATCGTGCCAGCGGCGACGACCCGCTGGTCGTTGGTGAAGGTGCCGGACAGGTACTGGAGGCCGACGGTGAGGGTGAAGTTGTCCGGGTTCTTCAGCACGATCAGCGGCCAGAGGAAGTCGTCCCAGGCGAAGAGGAAGCTGAACACGCCGACCACCGCGAGCGAACCGCGGACGCTGGGCAGCGCGACCCGCCAGAACCGGGACCACTCCCCCGCGCCGTCGATGGCGGCGGCCTCCTCGACCTCCTTGGGCAGCGCGAGGAACGCGGTCCGCATGACGAGGATGGACAGTCCGGAGACCGCGCCGGGCAGGAGCACGCCGAGCAGGGTGTCGACCAGGCCGAGGCTGCGAACGGTCAGGAAGACGTTGACCATGATGACCTCGAACGGCACGACCAGCGACGCGAGGACGGCGGCGAAGACCGCGCCCCGGCCCCGGAAGCGCATCCGCGCCAGGGCGTAACCGGCCATCGCGCCGAGCAGGCAGTTGGTGACGACGCTGGCGGTCGCCACCATGGCCGAGTTGGCGATGTAGCGCCAGACCGGGATGACGTCGGCGACCTTGGCGAAGTTGCCGAGCGTCGGGTCCTGCGGCAGCCAGGTGACCTCCGGGCCGTAGATCGGCTCGGCGGTGCCCTTCAGCGAGGTGAGCAGCTGCCACAGGAACGGTCCGACCAGCAGGACGGTCATCAGCAGCAGCAGGACGTAGCGCAGCGCCACGGGGCCGTACCGGCTCACGCCTCGCTCCCTTCGTTGCGACGGCGCAGCACCAGGGCGCCGACGGAGAGCCCGAGGGTGCCGACGAACAGGACCAGGCTCATCGCCGAGGCGTACCCGATCTCGCCGTCGACCCCGAGGCCCACCTCGCGGATGTAGTAGACGATCGACTTGGCCTGCCCGCCCGGCCCGGCGGTGCCGGAGGACATCACGTAGATCTCGGCGAAGACCTTGGTGGCGGAGATCGCGGACAGGGCGCCGACCAGCAGCATCGTCGGCCGTACGGTCGGCACGGTCACCGAGCGGAAGCGGCGTACGGCACCCGCGCCGTCGACCTTGGCCGCCTCGTACAGCTCGTTCGGCACGTTGGACAGGGCGGCCAGGTAGATCACCATGTAGTAGCCGAGGCCCTTCCAGACGGTCACCAGCATGCAGGAGAACAGCAGCAGGGTGGAGTCGGTGAGGAAGGGCAGCGGTTCGGTGACCACCTTCAGCCGGAGCAGGACGGCGTTGACCAGGCCCTCGGAGGAGAGCAGCCAGCTCCAGATCAGGCCGACCACGACCATCGAGGCGATGACCGGGGAGTAGAACACCGCCCGGAACGCGCCGATGCCGGGCAGCTTGGCGTGCACCAGTTGGGCCAGCAGCAGCGGCAGCAGGATCAGGGCGGGGACCACCACGACCAGGTACAGGCCGGTGTTGGCCAGCGCGCGGAAGAACTCGTCGTCCTCGGCGAGGCGGCGGAAGTTGTCCACGCCGGTGAACTCACCGCCGCCCAGCGCGCGGGCGTCGGTGAAGGCGAGCACGCCGGTGTTGGCCAGCGGGCCCCAGGTCATCACCGCGGTGACGAGCAGTGCCGGGGCGAGGAAGAGCCAGGGCACGTACCATCGACGGCCGATCACGTCGGGGAAACTCCTGTCCGGTCGCGGGGGTGGTCGCCGCCCGCCGGGTGGGTGGCCCGGCGGGCGGCGTCCTTCTCAGGTGGCGCGGGGCGTGGCTCGGTGGAGCCGCGCCCTAGCGGGCGAGCAGCGCGTTCGCCTCGGTCACGGCCTCGTCCAGGGCGGTCTTCGGGTCGAGGTCACCCTTGACGGCGAGCTGGATCTTGCCGATGACGACGGCCTTGGTGCGGTCGTCCCACTGGACCGGGGTGAGGTTCTTCGCCTTGGCGATCTGCTCGGCGGAGATCTTCCGGGCGACCGAGGTCGGGTCGGTCTCGGTGACGGCCGTGAAGTACGGGTCCTTCAGCGAGTCCGCGGTGGACGGCAGGATCGTGACGATCTTCGCGAAGGCGAGCTGGTTCTCGGCGTTGGTGACGAACTTGGCGAACTCCAGCGCGGTGGCCGCGTTCTTGCTCTTGCGCGGGATGAGCAGGCCCATCACCGACATGTTCGTGGTGCCCTCGGCGCTGGCGATCTGGCCGGCGACCCCGGTGGCCTTCGCGACGGCGGGGGCGTTCTCGCCGACGACCTTGAGGAAGTTCGGGCCGGAGGGGAAGAGCGCGGTGCGCCCGGCCGAGTACGCCTCGGTGGCCTTGGAGTGGTTCTCGGTCAGCCAGTCCGGGGCGAAGGCCTTGCTCGCGTACAGGTCGCGCAGCGCGGTCACGTACTGCACGGCCTCGGGGGTGTTGAACGTCCAGGCGGTGGCGTCGTCGTTGAGCAGCGGCACGCCGAGCTTGGCGAGGTTCGGCACGACGGTGTTCTCCAGCGCCGGGTGCCAGCCGTAGAAGGCGCCCTTGCCGGCGGTGGAGAGCTGCTTGGTCTGGGCGAGCAGCTCGTCGATGGTCTTCGGCGGGCTGTTCGGGTCGAGCCCGGCCTTCGCGTAGAGGTCCTTGTTGTACATGGTGACCTCGCTGGTGAGGTACCACGGCAGGCCGTACGCGCCGTCGGAGCCCGGGACCTTGAAGGCGTCCCAGGCGCCGGGGACGTAGCTGCCCTTGACGTCGCCCGCGCTCTTCTCCAGGTCGAAGAAGACGCCCTGCTTCTCCAGCTTCTGGGCGAAGTTCGGGTTCAGGTTCACCACGTCGGGCAGGGTGCCCGCCTGGGCGTCGTTGGTGATCTTCTCCTGGGCGCCCTGGAACGGCAGGTCGATCCAGTTGACCTTGGTGCCGGGGTGCTTCGCCTCGAAGTCGGCGATGAGCTTCGTGATGTATTCGTCGAACGTCGGCTTGAGGGCCAGCGTCGAGAAGGTGATCTCGCCCTTGACCTCGCCGGAGATCGCGTCGCCTCCGGCACCGCCGGTGGCGTCGTCGCCGTCGGACAGGCCGCAGCCGCTGGCGAACAGGACAGCCGCGAGGGCGGCGGCTGCGAAGGCGCGGGTACGCCTCATGAGGGGTCCTCCAGGTTGGGGGGTAGTGGTACGGACCAGTGCCGGTGACTCTGGACCATGAACCATCGGACGGTCAAGCCCTCGCTGCCAATTCGACGCCGACTGTCCGGTTCGGTTATCGAAACGAGGTCTTGACTTGTCCGTACCACCGGGCACACGATGAGCCGCATGCCTACCCCCACCCCCCTGCGCCGGGCGACCGTCGCCGGCATCGCAGGCGCCCTCATGCTCGGCCTGACATCCGTCCCGGCGTACGCCGAAGCGACCGACGGCCGGCCCGCCGTGGTCACCGCCGACGGCGACACGGCCGTCATCGACGCGATCGACCCGTCCTCCCGGACCGCCGGGATGCTCGCCCTGTACACCCCGGACGCGGGCGCCGAGACCCGCACCAACGCGTTCGGCGGCGAGGCCGTGCTGCGCGCCCTCGGCGGCGGCAGCTACGAGGTGCTCAGCGTCTGCACGGTCTTCGACTCCTGCCCGAAGCCCGGCAACAACGCGATCCCCGCCGACGGGGCGGTGCTGTCCGCGTCGCCGCCGGAGGCCGGCGGTGTCGACGACCGCCGTTTCCTGCGCGACCAGCTGCGCGCCGGTGACCGGGTGGAACTGCGCAACCTGCTGATCCGGCGGGCGAGCAGCACCCTGGACGCCACCGACCCGACCGCCGCCAGCCACCCGGGCGGCGTCGACCCGGCCACCGGGCAGTGCTTCCCCGGCTGCCGGGGCGCCGAGCAGCTCATCGCCTACACCCCGGCCGCCGGCCGGCCCACCACCGGCACCAACGACTACGGCTACGAGGTCACCGTCTCCGGCGGGCGGGTGACCGCCCGGGGCGGCGGGAACAGCGCGATCCCCGCCGACGGGTTCGTGCTCTCCGGTCACGGCTCCCGCGGCTCCTGGCTGGAGGGCAACGCCCCGCTGGGCGCCAAGGTCACCCTCGACGGCGCCACCGTCACCGTCGAGGTGGACGCGGAGAGCTGGCTGCTCGGCGCCGAGCGGGCCGGCACCGCCGCGGGCAGCGCGAAGGACGCCGCACTCGCCTCCTGCCTCGCCGTCGACCCGGCCTCGATCGACGCCGCGCTCGTCGAGGCGGACACCCTGCTGGGGGGTGGGTCAGCAGGATGGCGTCGGGGGCGTGCAGCCCCGCGTACCGCTGGAGGGTCG
>NZ_JBFAMU010000364.1:0-5043 GCF_040656655.1 Micromonospora sp. NPDC049799 | reverse complement strand
CCGCCGCGGCACCGCTCGGCGGCTGGTCCCGCGCCCTGGACGTGCGCGACGAGGCCGCCTGCGCCGAGACCGCCGCCGAGGCGGCCGGCCGAGGCGGACTCGGTCTCTGGGTGAACAACGCCGGCATCCTCGTCACCGGCCCGTCGTGGGAGCAGGACGCCGCCACGCGGTCCCGGGTGGTCGAGGTCAACGCCCTCGGCGCGATGAACGGCACCCTGGCGGCGCTGGCCCTGATGCGGGCGCAGGGCCACGGGCACGTGCTCAACGTCGTCTCGCTGGCCGGTCTGGTGGCCGCACCCGGCGAGACCGTGTACGCGGCCAGCAAGCACGCCCTCGTCGCGTTCAGCATCGGCACGCTGGCCGACCTGCGGTTGGCCGGGCACCGGGGCGTACACGTGTCGTGCCTGTGCCCGGACGGGATCTGGACGCCGATGCTGCACGACCGGCTCGACGACCCCGGAGCCGCCGCGTCCTTCACCGGTACGCTGCTCGACCCGGAGCGGGTGGCCCGCCGGGCCGCCCGCCTCGCCCGCCGGCCCCGACCGGTGGTCAGCGTGCCACGCTGGCGCGGCGCCCAGGTCCGCCTGTTCGACGCGCTGCCCGGGGTGGCGCTGCGGCTCGCCCCGCTCATCCTCGCCGCCGGTCGCGCCGGGCAGCGCCGCCAGCGCCGGCGGACCGGTGCCGACCAGCGCTGAGCCTGCTTGCTAGGTTTCCGGCGTGACTCATCTCGACCGGTGCGACGAGGCCAGCCGGCGGTGGGTGACCGAGGCGATCGCCACCGTCGAGGCGGACGCGAACCGGTCCGCCGACACCCACCTGCTGCCCTTCCCGCTGCCCCGGGAGTGGGGCATCGACCTCTACCTCAAGGACGAGTCGGTGCACCTCACCGGGTCGCTCAAGCACCGCCTGGCCCGATCGCTCTTCCTGTACGGGCTCTGCAACGGCTGGATCGGGCCGGCGACCACGATCGTGGAGGCGTCCTCCGGGTCCACCGCCGTCTCCGAGGCGTACTTCGCCCGGATGCTGGGGCTGCCCTTCATCGCGGTGATGCCGGCGTCGACCTCGCCCGAGAAGATCGCCCAGATCGAGTTCCAGGGCGGCCGCTGTCACCTGGTGGACGACCCGGCGAAGGTGATCGTCGAGGCGCGCTGGCTGGCCGAGGACACCGGCGGGCACTACATGGACCAGTTCACGTACGCCGAGCGGGCCACCGACTGGCGGGGCAACAACAACATCGCCGAGTCGATCTACGCGCAGCTGGCCCTGGAGCGGCACCCCGTACCGGCCTGGGTCGTGGTCGGTGCCGGCACCGGCGGCACCAGCGCCACCATCGGCCGGTACGCCCGCTACCGGCGGCTGGCCACCAAACTCTGCGTGGTCGACCCGGAGAACTCGGCGTTCTACCCCGCCTGGCTGGCCGCCGACTGGTCGGTCCGCACCGGCCGCGGCTCCCGGATCGAGGGGATCGGCCGGCCCAGCGTCGAGCCCTCGTTCCTGCCGTCGGTCGTGGACCGCATGGTGCAGGTCCCCGACGCCGCCTCGCTGGCCGCCATGCGGGCCGGCTCGGCGGTCCTCGGCCGACGCGTCGGCGGTTCGACCGGCACCAACCTGTGGGGCGCGTTCGGCCTGATCGCCGCGATGCTCGCCGAGGGCCGGAGCGGTTCGGTGGTCACTCTGATCTGCGACGCCGGCGACCGGTACGCCGACACCTACTACTCCGACGACTGGGTGGCCGCCCAGGGATTCGACCTGGAACCGCACCTGGCCACCATCGAGCGTTTCCTGACCAGCGGCGCCTGGCCGGCCTGAGGGCCCGTCCCGGTCAGGCGCGCTCGGCCAGACCCGGGTAGTGCCGGACGTAGCCGTCGGCGTCCACGTCGATGTCCGCGGCGAAGGTGTCGCTGGCGAACCGGATCCGCCCCGGGCCCTTTCCCGAGTAGACCTGCTCCGCCGCGACGACCACCAGGCTCGGCACCAGCACCCAGGCGACCATGATCCGGTGCGCCGTGTCGGCCGGTTCGTCGGCCAGCCGGAGCCGCCGTACCGGCAGGGTGTTGAACAGCGGTGACCCGCCCAGGTCCGCGTCGCGCGCATCGGCCAGCCGGTCCGGGTCGTCGGTGCCGGGCAGGCCGACCGGCGGGTGCCCCGCGGCGGCCAGCGCCGCGTCCAGGTCACCCTGCTCGGCGGTGGTCACCCGCCACCGGTCGGCGGCCCGTTCCAGGCGTACGCTCCGCAGCCACCCCGCGCCCTCCACCTCGACCCCCAGCCGGGTGGTCGCCCAGTCGGGGTCGGTGGTGAGCTGGTAGCGGCAGGTGTAGGGCACCGGGTCGACGGCCACCTGGGTGCCACGCGCCGTCAGACCCTGCCTGTCGTCGACGAGCACGTGCTCGGCGCCGGCGGTGTCCGTGCGCGTCCACAGGAACGACTTCGGCATGGTCGGCATGTACCGGACGTTACGCGACCAGCCCGCGACCGGCACGGCATGCGACGACGCCGCCGCGGGGCAGGGGCTCCGCGGCGGCGTCGTCGGTGATGCTCGTGATCAGTGGGTACGCGCCGGCGGCCGGCCGCCGTAGCCCCGCCGCTCGTCGCGCGGCCGGTCGTCCCGACCCCGCCCGTCGGACCGGAAGCTTCCCTGGTCCCCGTAGCCACGGCCCTCGGCCGGCCGGTCGCCGTAGCGGCGCTCGCCCTGCGGCCGGTCACCGTAGGCGCGCGGGCCCCGGTCACCGTAGGCCCGCGTGCCCCGGTCGGCGTAGGTCCGGCCGTCCGTCAGGCGGTCCCCCTGGGGCCGGTCGCCGTAGCCCCGGCTGTCGGTGGGCCGGTCGCCGTAGCGGCGCTCGCCCTGCGGCCGGTCACCGTAGCCGCGCTCACCCTGGGGACGGTCACCGTAGCGCCGCTCGCCCTGGGGACGATCGCCGTAGCCGCGTTCGCCCTGCGGACGATCGCCGTAGCCGCGTTCGCCCTGCGGGCGGTCACCGTAGCGCCGCTCGCCCTGGGGACGATCGCCGTAGCCGCGGCCGTCGGTGGGCCGGTCGCCGTAGCGGCGCTCCGAGCGGTCACCGTAGGCGCGGGGGCGGTCCCCGTAGCCCCGGGCCTCACCGGACCGGTCGCCGAAGCGGCGGTCTCCCCGGTCGCTGAAGCGGCGCGGGCCGCCCGACCGGTCGCCGTGCCGGCGCGACTCGGGCTCCTCGCGCACCGGGACACCGCTGGGCTCACGGGCGCCGATCAGCTCGGCCAGAGCCGGGTCGCCGGCCCGCACCCGGGTCTCCGCCGGCTCCACGCCCGCCTTCTCCAGCATCGCGAGGGTGGTCCGGCGCTGCTTCGGCAGCACCAGGGTGGCCACCGCGCCGGACTCGCCGGCCCGCGCGGTGCGTCCCGCCCGGTGCAGGTAGTCCTTCGGGTCCTTCGGCGGGTCGACGTGCAGCACCAGCGAGACGCCGTCCACGTGGATGCCCCGGGCCGCCACGTCCGTGGCGACCAGGACGTTCATCCGGCCCTCCTTGAACTCGGCCAGGGTCTTCGTCCGCATCCGCTGGGTCTTGCCACCGTGCAGGCCACCGGCGCGTACGCCGACCGCCGCGAGCTGCTCGACCAGCCGGTCGACACCGAGCTGGGTGCGGGCGAACACCATGGTCCGACCGTCCCGGGCGGCGATCGACGCCGCCACCGGGAACTTGTCGTGCGGCGGGATCAGCAGCATGTGGTGGTCCATGGTGGACACCGATGCGGTCGACGGGGCGGTCGAGTGGGTGACCGGATCGGTCATGAACCGCTTGACCAGCGCGTCCACGTCACCGTCCAGAGTGGCCGAGAACAGCAGTCGCTGGGTCCCGGCCGGCGTCTTCGCCAGCAGGTCGGTGACCTCCGGAAGGAAGCCCATGTCGGCCATCTGGTCGGCCTCGTCGAGCACGGTGATCTCGACGTCGTCGAGGTGGCACACGCCCCGGTTGATCAGGTCGCCCAGCCGGCCCGGGGTGGCCACGACGATCTCCACGCCGCGCCGGAGCGCGTCGATCTGCCGGTCGTACGGCACACCGCCGACGGCGGTCTTGAGGAAGACCCCCACCGCCTTGCCGAGCGGAACCAGCGCGTCGTTCACCTGCATGGCCAGTTCACGGGTGGGCACCAGGACCAGCGCGCGGGGGTGCAGCGGACGGGCCCGGTTGCGCTCGGCCATGCGTGCGAGCAGCGGCAGGCCGAAGGCGAGGGTCTTGCCGGAGCCGGTCTGGCCGCGGCCGAGGACGTCCCGGCCGGCGAGCGCGTCCGGCATGGTGGCGCGCTGGATCTCGAAGGGGGTGGTGATGCCCTGGCGGGCGAGCACGCGGACCAGCGGCTCGGGCAGGCCCAGCGCGGCGAAGTCGACGGTCTCGGTCTCCTCGGCGGTGGCCGGCCCCCCGGCGACGGTCTCGTCGGTCAGTGGGGCGGTGGAGTCGAGGGCGGACGGAGTCGTGCCGGGATCAGCAAAGATGGTCAAGAAATGCCTTTCGAGCGGGGCGCATCTTCGCGATGGCCTGCCGCAGCTGAGTGCCGCCGAATCGCCCGCAAGACCGCCCAGGGGCGCGCACGGCGCGCGCCAGGTCAGTGATCTACACCAGTGTACGGCGGTTCGGGAAACCCGCCACCGTGCCGCGGACGGGTAGTGGGCGGGCTCACCCGGTCGTGGGCTCCGCTCAGTTGTTCAGGACGCTGCCGACCAGCCCGTCCATCGCGTCGCCCGCCAGCAGGACGACGAGCACGCTGATCCCCACGAGCAACCCCAGCGCGGCGACCAGCACGATCACGACCCGGGCTGTCCGGGACCGCTCCTCGGCCGGGCTCGCGGCCCAGCCCTGGGCCAGGATGTGCCCGGTCAGCGAGCCGGAGTTCTCCAGTGCCGGGTTACCGGGCAGAGCGACGGTCGCGAATCCGGGCCCCTCCGTGCCGCCGTAGAGGGTGCCCAGGTCGGGGCCACCGTCGTACCGGGCGGGCCCACCGCCGGCGGACCCCTCCCGCACGGGGGGCCTGCTCGCGGGCACGCCGGGCGTGGCGGCACTGCCGACCGGC
>NZ_JBFAMU010000363.1:0-5064 GCF_040656655.1 Micromonospora sp. NPDC049799 | reverse complement strand
GCGCGACCGGGACCTCGCCGCCACCGCCGTCGAGCTGCTCGACCTGGCGGTGTCGGCCCTGCCCGGGCTGCACCTGCCGCCCGACCTGCACGACGACATCGACCGAGGCGTACGGCGGCGGCGTGCCGTCGCGGGGAGGAGACACCGGTGACGGACACCACGACGCCCGCGCTCGACGGGGAGCGGTTGCGCACCCGGATCGCGGAGGAGATGGAGCGCACCCGCGCCCGCACCGCGCTGCTGACCGAGGCCGTCGACGACGCGGACCTGGTGCGGCAGCACTCCCCGCTGATGTCACCCCTGGTGTGGGACCTCGCGCACGTCGGCAACCAGGAGGAGTTGTGGCTGGTCCGCGACGTGGGCGGGCGCGCGCCGGTCCGGCACGACATCGACGACCTCTACGACGCGTTCAAGCAACCCCGCAAGGACCGCCCGTCGCTGCCGCTGCTGCCGCCGGGCGAGGCCCGTGCCTATGTCGCCGCGGTGCGGGACAAGGTGTTCGACCTGCTCGACCGGGTCACGTTCACCGACCGGCCGCTGGTCGCCGACGGGTTCGCCTTCGGCATGATCGTGCAGCACGAGCAGCAGCACGACGAGACCATGCTCGCGACGCACCAGCTGCGCTCCGGGCCGCCGGTGCTCGACGCCCCGCCGCCGCCCGAGCCCGCAGAACGGGTCGACGGGGAGGTGCTGGTGCCGGCCGGCGAGTTCACCATGGGTACGGACACCGACCCGTGGGCGCTGGACAACGAGCGCCCCGCCCACCGGGTGCACCTGCCCGCGTACGTCATCGACGCCGCGCCGGTCACCAACGGGCGGTACCGGGAGTTCATCGCCGACGGCGGCTACGACGACCCGCGCTGGTGGAGCGACGCCGGCTGGCGGCACCGGCACGAGGCGGACCTGACCGCACCGCTGCACTGGCGGCGCGACGGCGGCGGGTGGGCGTACCGGCGCTTCGGCCGCTGGTCACCCGTGCGCGACGACGAGCCGGTGGTGCACGTCTGCTGGTACGAGGCCGAGGCGTACGCGCGGTGGGCCGGCAAGCGGCTGCCCACCGAGGCGGAGTGGGAGAAGGCCGCGCGGTGGGATCCGGTCACGGGCCGGTCCCGCCGGTACCCGTGGGGCGACGACGACCCGACGGGCGAGCACGCCAACCTGGGCCAGCGGCACCTGTGGCCGGCGCCGGTCGGCGCCTACCCGGCAGGCGCCTCGCCACTGGGCGTGCACCAGCTGATCGGTGACGTCTGGGAGTGGACGGCGAGCGCCTTCCGGGGCCACCCGGGGTTCACCGCGTTCCCCTACCGGGAGTACTCGGAGGTCTTCTTCGGCGACGACCACCGGGTGCTGCGCGGCGGTTCCTTCGGCACCGACCGGGCCGCCTGCCGGGGTACGTTCCGCAACTGGGACTACCCGATCCGCCGGCAGATCTTCAGCGGCTTCCGGTGTGCCCGGGACGCCCGCGCCGCCGAGGCGCACCCGTGACGCCGCCGACCCCGCCGGCGGACGGTACCGACTGATGTGCCGCCACCTGGCGTACCTGGGGCCGCCGGTCAACCTGAGTGAGCTGCTGTTCGACCCGCCGTACTCGCTGGTGCGCCAGTCCTGGGCGCCGCGCGACATGCGCGGCGGCGGGACGATCAACGCCGACGGGTTCGGGATCGGCTGGTACCC
This sequence comes from Micromonospora sp. NPDC049799, assembly GCF_040656655.1. NCBI lineage: Bacteria > Bacillati > Actinomycetota > Actinomycetes > Micromonosporales > Micromonosporaceae > Micromonospora > Micromonospora sp. NPDC049799. The sequence goes on along the minus strand of NZ_JBFAMU010000363.1, from coordinate 3,390 downwards.
GGGCGACGGCGAGCCGGTGCGCTACCGGCGTGCCCAGCCGATCTGGAGCGATCCGACGATCGCGCAGCTCGCCGCCGTCACCTCGGCCGGAGCGGTGCTCGCCGCGGTCCGGTCGGCGACGGTCGGGATGGCGGTGCTCGACTCCGCCGCCGCGCCGTTCGCCGAGGGGCGCTGGCTGTTCAGCCACAACGGCGTGGTGCGCGGCTGGCCGGACTCGGTGGTTCCGCTGGCCGGTGCGCTGCCGGTACGGGACCTGCTCACCCTGGACGCCGCCACCGACTCGGCGCTGCTGTGGGCGCTGGTCCGGCACCGGCTGCGAGCGGGCGTGAAGCCTGCCCGGGCGATCGCCGAGACGACCGTCGCCGTGGCGGCGGCGGCCCCCGGGTCGCGGCTCAACCTGCTGCTCACCGACGGTCGGACCGTGGTGGCGAGTGTCGCCGGACACGCGCTGTCGATCCGCACCACCCCGGCCTCGGTGCTGCTGGCGTCCGAGCCGCACGACGACGAGCCGGGCTGGCAGCCGGTGCCGGAGGGACAGCTGGTGGAGGCGACCGCGACGGAGGTGCGCGTACGCGCCCTCACGGAGGCGTGACCGCCGGCGGGGCGGCACGGGGTCGCCGCGAAGGACCTTGCATCCGTTCGACGAAGGGGAAGACATGAGCGCGGAGCCGTTGGAGATCCACCTCGAGGAGCAGGACCTGGGCCGTAGCCTGCGGGATGACGTCCGCACCGGCCTGACCGCCACACCGAAGTGGCTGCCGCCGAAGTGGTTCTACGACGCCCGGGGCAGTGAGCTGTTCGAGGAGATCACGCGGCTGCCCGAGTACTACCCGACCCGGGCCGAGCGGGCGGTGCTGGCCGCCCGGGCCGGCGACATCGCGGCGGTGACGGGCGCGAAGACCCTCATCGAGCTGGGGTCCGGCTCGTCGGAGAAGACCCGGCTGCTGCTGGACGCCTTCACCCGGCGGGGCGGGCTCGGCACCTTCGTGCCGCTGGACGTGTCGGTGAGCGCGCTGCGCCAGTCCACCGACGAGATCGCCACCGACTATCCGGGGCTGCGGGTACGCGGGATCGTCGGCGACTTCACCCGTCACCTGGACCGGCTTCCTCCCGGCGGCCGGCGGCTGGTGGTGTTCCTCGGCGGGACCATCGGCAACCTGCTGCCGGCCGAGCGGGCGGAGTTCCTGTCCGCGATGCGGGCCGCCCTGGAACCGGGGGACTGGCTGCTCGTCGGCACCGACCTGGTGAAGGACCCGGCGGTGGTGGTGCCGGCGTACGACGACGCGGCCGGGGTCACCGCCGATTTCAACCGCAACGTGCTCCGGGTCGTCAACCGGGAGCTGGGCGCGGACTTCGACCCGGAGGCGTTCGACCACGTCGCCCGGTGGGACCCGGAGCGGGAGTGGATCGAGATGCGGTTGCGGGCGCGCCGGCCGATGCGGATCCGGGTGCTCGATCTGGTGGTGGACTTCGCCGAGGGGGAGGAGCTGCGTACCGAGGTGTCGGCGAAGTTCCGTCCGGAGGGGGTCGCGGCCGAGCTGGCGGCGGCCGGGTTCACGGCACACGACTTCTGGACCGACCCGGACGGTCTGTTCGGGGTCACCCTGGCCCGGGCCGACTGAGCGGAGCCGTGGCCGCGGGTGAACCTCTTCACCCGCGGCGGCGGGGCCGCCTGATGATCGGCTAGGCTGGTCGCGCGAAGGGGAGTAGCCCCCAATGTCGTGGTCGACACACTGGTGCGTTCCGCACCCGGCCACGCGGCCCCGGTCACCGGGGCGGGCGAGACCTTCGACCCAGGCTGTAGAAGCCGGGTCGAGGGCGCCCCGTACCTCCTCCCGGCCTGACCCGGAAGGATGTCATGGAAGGTTTCCTCGTCGCGCTGGTGGTCAGCTTCGGCGTCATCTTCGTCGCCGAACTGGGCGACAAGTCCCAGCTGATGGCGCTGACCTTCGCCACCCGCTACAAGCCGGTGCCGGTGCTGATCGGCATCACCGTCGCCACCGCCGTGGTGCACCTGGCCTCGGTGGCGATCGGGTACGGCCTCGGCGCGGCCCTCCCCACCGAGTGGATCTCGCTCGTGGCCGGTCTGGCGTTCCTCGGGTTCGGCGCGTGGACCCTGCGGGGGGACACGCTCACCGAGGAGGAGCGGCGCAAGGCCGAGAAGACCAGCAAGTCGGCCATCGTGGCGGTGTCGGTCGCGTTCTTCCTGGCCGAGCTGGGTGACAAGACGATGCTCGCCACCATCACCCTGGCCACCCAGTACGGCTGGTTCGGCACCTGGCTGGGCTCGACGGTCGGCATGGTCGCCGCCGACGCGCTGGCGATCCTGGTCGGTCGGATGCTCGGCCGGAAGCTGCCGGACAAGACGATCAGGTACGGCGCCGCGATCCTCTTCGCGATCTGCGGGCTCTGGCTGATCCTGGAGGCGGTGAGCCAGCTCATCTGACGGCCGACTACCGGGCGGCCCGCCGGGTAACGCCTGCGGGTGAACGCCGAGGATGTCCTGCGGATCGGCCACGAGACGCTCGTGTTCGCCGTCGAGACCGCCGGTGCGGTGGTCATCTTCGTGGGGGCGGTGTGGGCGGCGCTGCGGTTCACCGCCGAGGGGCTGCGGCGCCGCAGCGCCGCCGCGTTCACCCCGATCCGGCTGTCCCTCGGGCGTTTTCTCACCCTCGGGCTGGAGTTCCAGCTCGCCGCGGACATCCTGCGCACCGCGTTCTCCCCGACGTTCACCCAGATCGGCCAGCTGGCCGCGATCGCCACCATCCGGACCGCCCTGAACTGGGTGCTGAGCCGGGAGATCCGTGACGAACAACGGCAGGTCCGCGAGGAGGAGGTCCCGCCGTGATACCGGCCCTGACCACCGCCCTGACCTCGGCCGCCGTCGTGGCGGCGGGTGTCGTGCTGCTCACGGGCGGGTCCTGGCGTCCGGCGCTGCGGGTGCTGCTGGACCTGCTGACCGCCGCCGGCCTGCTCCGCCTGTCCGCGAGCCAGGGGTGGACGGACCTGGTCGCCGCCGCCGCCATCATCCTGCTGCGCCGACTGCTCTGGGCCGCCCTCACCGCCGACGCGACGGCACGACTATCCCCAGCCCCCGGCGGGCAGAAGGATCACCACCTACCGTTGCCGGTAGGAGGCGAAAACGGAAAAAATCGGAGGACAGCCACATGAGTAAGCACGACGAGCCGAACGAGTACGGTTTCGCCGGCGGGGCGACCGCCCCGCAGCCGCCCGCCGGTGGGCGGATCGACGAGCAGGACCGGGCCGAGGAGGTCGCGGTGCCGGGCGACGACCTCATGGAGCCGGTGAGCGACGCCCTCGCCGACGAGCAGGAGGCGCGGCGTACCGAGCGGCGTTCCTGACCCTGGCGGCGGCCGGCGGGCGCTCGCC
>NZ_JBFAMU010000362.1:0-5078 GCF_040656655.1 Micromonospora sp. NPDC049799 | reverse complement strand
GTGGCTGGCCGCGACGACCACCGTGTGCCGGGCGGCCAGCCGGGGGAGCACCGGGAGCAGTCCCTCGCCGAGCGCACCCGCCTCCAGCGCGGTGAACAGCACCACCAGGCTGCGGTGCTGCCGCCGGCGCAGCAGCTCGGCGGCGATCAGGTCGAAGTCCGTCTCCACCAGCGACGGTTGCAGTGGGGCGAGCGCGTGGACCAGCCGGGCGAGCAGGGCCGGGCGGGTGCCGGTGACCGTGGCCCGTACGGCGTTGTCGGCGGCGAGCAGGTCGACCCGGTCACCGGCGCGGGCGGCCAGGGCGGTCAGCAGCAGCGCCGCGTCGATCGCGGTGTCCAGCCGGGGCTCGTCGCCGACGCGGACCGCCGAGGTGCGGCCCGTGTCCAGCACGCACACCAGCCGCCGGTCCCGCTCCGGGCGCCACGTCCGCACCAGCACGTCGGCCCGGCGGGCGCTGGCCCGCCAGTCGATCGAGCGGACGTCGTCGCCGACGACGTACTCGCGCAGGGCGTCGAACTCGGTGCCCTGACCGCGTCCCCGGCTGACCTGGGTGCCGTCGATGACGCGCAGCCGGGACAGCTTCTCCGGCAGGTGCCGGCGGGAGTCGAACCGGGGCAGCACCCGCAGTGTCCACGCGGGCGTCGCCGGGCGGCCGGAGCGCTGCCGGAACGCCAGGCCCAGCGGGCCGAGGGAGCGGACGGTGAGCGCCGTCGCCGGGCGGTCGCCGCGCCGCAGCGGGGTCAGCCGGGTGGGGAGCGACACCGTTCCGCCCGGCTCGACCCGGACGACCCGGGACGGCGGTACGTCGGGGTGGGCGCCGGCCGACGGCACCCAGGCGTCGCGGACCCGGGCACGCAGCGTACGGCCGGTGGGGTTGTGCAGCACCAGTGCGACGGTGGCCGTGTCGCCGAGCCGGACCGCGCGGTCCCCCTCGCGTGCGGCGGTGAGGGCGCCCGGCGGCACCGCCAGCGTCCGGTCGAGCAGGGCCACCAGCAGCACGGCGGCGGCCATCACCAGCAGGCCGGCGAACGGCGACGGCCAGAGCGGCAGGGTGACCGCGCCCGCCGCCAGCAGGGCCGCCGCCCGCCAGGTCATCGCGGTGTCGGCACGGTGGCGAGCACCGTGTCCAGCACCGCGTCGACGGTGACGCCCTCCAACTCGACCTCGGGCCGCAGCCGCAGGCGGTGCCGCAGGGTGGGCCGGGCGACCGCCTTGACGTCGTCCGGGACCACGTAGTTCCGGCCCGCCAGCCACGCCCACGCCTTCGCCGTGCCGAGCAGTGCCGTCGCGCCCCGGGGGGACGCGCCCAGCTCCAGGGCGGGGGTGGCGCGGGTGGCCCGGCACAGGTCCACGATGTAGCCGAAGAGTGGTTCGGCCAGGTGGACCTGCCCGACCGACGCGCGGGCCGCCGCCAGGTCCGCGGCCGTCGCCACCGGCCGTACGCCGGCCGCCCTCAGGTCCCGGGGGTCGAAGCCGGCGTGGTGCGCCCGGAGCACGCCCAACTCCTCCTCCCGGCTGGGCATCGGCACGGTCAGCTTGAGCAGGAACCGGTCGAGCTGCGCCTCGGGCAGCGGATAGGTGCCCTCGTACTCGACCGGGTTCTGGGTGGCGGCCACGATGAACGGGTCGGGCAGCGGACGCCGCTCGCCCTCCACCGAGACCTGCCGCTCCTCCATCACCTCCAGCAGCGCAGACTGGGTCTTCGGCGGGGTGCGGTTGATCTCGTCGGCGAGCAGCAGGTTGGTGAATACCGGCCCCTCGCGGAAGGCGAACGCGGCGGTGTGCGGGTCGAAGATCAGCGAACCGGTGACGTCGCCGGGCATCAGGTCGGGGGTGAACTGGACCCGCTTGGAGTCCAGGTCCAGTGCCGTGGCCACGGTGCGGATCAGCAGGGTCTTCGCCACTCCCGGCACGCCCTCCAGCAGCACGTGCCCCCGGCAGAGCAGGGCCATCAGCAGGCCGGTGACGACCCCGTCCTGCCCGACCACCGCCTTGGCGACCTCCTGGCGCAGGCGGTGGAGGGCGGCACGGGGGTCGTCCGGGACGGTGGCCGTCGGCTCGGCGGTTCCGGCGGGTCGGGTCACCGGGGTTCTCCTTCGGGTCGGTGCGGGTGCGGAGCGTCGGCCGGCGGGAGCGGCCCGGCGGGGTGCGGGGCCACCGTACGGGCCACCCGATCCAGGTCGCGGGCCAGCTCCAGCAGCTCCTGGTCGGAGTCGGGCGCCGGCCCGTACAGCAGGTCGCCGGTGCGGTCCTCGCCCTCGCCGGTGTGGGCGGTCACCGCCGTGACGATCTCGCCCGGTGGGGTGCTCGCCGGGAGGTTCAGCCGGGGCAGGAGCCGGGCCAGGGTGGCGGTGCGCAGCGTACGGGCGGCGGCGTCCCGGGCGCCGGCCTGCTGGTAGAGGCGGGCGCGACCGAGCACCGTCTCCGTCGACCGGACGGTCACCGGCAGTGGCTCCGTGCTCGGCGGGCCGAGCCGGCGGGCCCGCCAGAGCGCGGCGAGCAGTGCGGCCAGGGCGAGCTGGAGCAGCAGGGCCCAGAACCAGCCGGGGAAGGCGTTCCAGAGCGGGTTCGGCGGGTCGGAGTCGCCGTCGGCGGAGTCGTCGCCGTCGGTCGAGCCCTCGCCGTCGGTGGATCCCTCGCCGGAGCCGTCCCCGTTGCCGGGCCCACCCGGGCGCCCGTCCCCGTTGCCGGGCCCACCCGGGCGCCCGTCCCCGTCGCCCGTCCCGCTGCCGTCGCCGGTGCCGTCACCGGAGCCCGGTCCCCCGTCCCCGGGACGGTCGCCGGTGGGGCCGGAGGCGTAGGTGGGCGCCGGCGCCGGACCGTCGAGGTCCAGCCAGACCACCCGCCCGGTGCCGCCGAGCAGGGCAGTGGCGAACGCGCGGTTGTCCCACTCGTCGAGTCGTGCGTTGCGGAACGGGTCGCTCGCCCCCACCACGACGGTGTCCGCCGTCGTGGACCCGAACCGCACCAGGTGGTCGGCGAAGCAGAAGTCGGCGTCCACCACCCGGTCCAAGGAGGTCGTCCAGCGCTGGAGACCGAGGGCGACGGGGCCGGTCCCGGTCAGCTCGGGCAGCGGGCAGGACAGCCCCCGGGCGTCCGGCCCGACCTCCCGCGCCGCCCAGCGGCGGTCGCCCGGGGCCACGGACAGCCCGGCGGAGAGCAGCACCCGCAGCGGCGGGTCGACCAGCACCACCCGGGTACGGGCGGGCAGGGCACCGAGGGCGGCGACCGTCCGGGGGTGCACCAGGGCCGGGGACGGTACGAACAGCGTGGCGGACCCGGACCGGGCGGCCGCCAGCGCGCGCAGGGTGTCCGTCTCCCGCTGCACGGTCACCCCGCGCTGTCGCAGCGCGTCGGCGAGGCGGCTGCCGCCGTCCGCGCCGCTCGACACGGGGGACAGGAAGCCGCCGTCGGTCGGGTCGGGCTGGTCGACGGCGTGGGTGACCAGGGTGGTGACGAGCAGCGCCGCGGCCAGGCCGAGCGGGAGAAGGATCCGGTGCCGGCGTCGCCGGGGGCGGGCGGTGGCGCGGGGCGCCGGTGGGGCGGTGGTGGCGCCGGCGGTCACGGTGCCTCCCCGGCCAGCAGGCGGTGCAGGTCGTCGGCATGCTCTCGCATGCGGCGGTCGTGCTCGGCCGTAACGGGCTGTCGCGCGTACCACAGCTCGGTGAAGATCGCCCCGGCGGCGCCGAGCGGTGGCGCGACCGGTGGGCGGTTCCGGGCCGCGGCGGCGACGACCTCGACCACGGTCATGCCCGGTTCCGGCGTCAGCACCCGTCGGGTGGCCAGCTCGCCGATCATCGCGCGCAGGCGCTCCCGGACCGCCTCGGCGTAGCGGCCCTGCGTCGCCAGCCGGTCCGCCAGGGAGACGTGGCCGGGCACCGCCGGCTCCGCCTCGGGTTCCCGGGGCGACGGTACGGCGGGCGCGGCACCGGCCCGTGCGCGTGCCCGCCGGCGCCGTTTCGCCCGGCGGGGCAGCCGCAGTCGGGGCAGCCGCAACCGGGGCAGCCGGCGGGGCACCCAGGCCGGGAACGTGTACCAGGCGACGGCGGCCAGCACCGCCCCGAGCACCAGCAGCAGTGCCACCAGCGGAAGCGGTACCCGGTCACCGAGGTTCGCGGTCGTCTCGGTCCACCACCGGCTGAAGCTCATCGGCCGACCGCCAGCAGCGTCTCCTCGGGTGCCTCCGCGCGGGCCCGGGACAGCCGGATGTCCAGCCCCTCGGTGCGCATCCGGGCCTCCAGGTGCAGCACCGCGTCCAGGCAGGCCAGCGCCGGGTACGCGACGGCGTTGACGGCCGCCCACAGCCCCAGCGACAGCGCGATGGTCCAGTCGTCGTCCAGCAGGTTCAGGGTCTCGACACCGTAGAAGACGCCGACACCGAGCCCGACCCGCACGATCCACCACACCAGGTAGCCGAGGAGCCGCAGGGCGGCCGCCCGACCACCGCGTACGGCCAGCGCGGCCGAGCGCGGCAGGGCCCGGGCGGCACCCACCCGGTCCACGACCAGGGCCGGGGCGATGCCGCCGAGCAGGGCGAAGCCGAGCAGCCAGACCGGGCCGAGCAGGGCGGCGACCACCATGACCAGCGCGACCAGGGGAGCGTTCAGCAGGGTGGCGCCCCAGCGTGCCCCGGCGGGACGCACCAGTTCCCGCACTCCCGCCGTACGCCCGACCAGGGCGGCGCCGGCGGCCCGCCCGGCCGGGTTGCCGAGCAGCAGGACGATCACCGCCTCGACGGCGGCGCCGACGGCCAGCAGCGGCCAGAACAGGGCGAACCCGTCGAAGCCCACGGTCCAGGTGGGTGGCCCGGTGCCGGCGGCGAGGCGCAGCGGGTACAGCAGCAGTTGCTCGCCCACCGTCAGCACCAGGGCGAGCGGGACCAGCACCGCGGCGTGGTCGCGCAGCAGCAGGACGGCCGAGTCGAGCACCTCGCCCACGGTGAGCGGACGGCGCGGCAGGACGACGGTCGGGCCGGCGTCGGGCACGCGTACTCCTCAGGCGGTGGACGGACGGGCGCCGCGCGGCGGTGGCGCGCGGGACCGCACGTGTCACCATGATCCCTGCGTGCGGCGCCGCGC
>NZ_JBFAMU010000361.1:0-5098 GCF_040656655.1 Micromonospora sp. NPDC049799 | reverse complement strand
GGCGGCGGCCCTCGACCACGTCTCCCGGCGCCTCGCCGAGCGGGCCGACGAGGTCGCGGCGCTGATCACCGCCGAGAACGGCAAGCCGGTCAAGTGGGCGCGCGCCGAGGTCGGCCGGGCCGTCTCGACCTTCCGCTGGGCCGCCGAGGAGGCGCGGCGCTTCTCCGGTGAGCTGCAACGCCTCGACACCGATCCGGCGGCCACCGGGCGCATCGCCCTGGTCCGACGGGTGCCGCGCGGTCCCGTCCTGGGGATCGCGCCGTTCAACTTCCCGCTCAACCTGGTGGCCCACAAGGTCGCCCCGGCCATCGCCGTCGGCGCACCCATCATCGTCAAGCCGGCCCCGGCCACCCCGCTGTCGGCGCTGCTGCTCGGTGAACTGCTCGCCGAGACCGACCTGCCGGCGGGCATGTTCTCGGTGCTGCCGCTGCCGAACGAGCGCGCCGCCGACCTCGTCGCCGACCCGCGGCTGCCGGTGGTGTCGTTCACCGGCTCCGGCCCGGTCGGCGCGGCCATCCGCCGCTCGGTCCCGGACAAGCACGTGACGCTGGAGCTGGGCGGCAACGCGGCGGCGGTGATCTGCGAGGACTGGAACACCGACTCCGACCTCACCTTCGCCGCCCACCGCATCGCCACCTTCTCCAACTACCAGGCCGGACAGTCCTGCATCGCGGTGCAGCGGGTCTACGTGCACGAGTGGCTCTACGACGCCTTCCTGCCCCGGCTGGTCGCCGCCGTCCAGGAACTGCGGACGGGCGATCCCTCGTCCGAGCTCACCGACGTCGGACCGCTGGTCTCCGAGGCCGCCGCCGAACGGGTCGAGGCCTGGGTCGACGAGGCGGTCACCGCCGGCGCGACCATCGAGGTGGGTGGCCGGCGCGAGGGCGCCACCTACCCGCCGACCGTCCTCACCGGAGTGCCCGCCGACGCCAAGGTCTGCGCCGAGGAGGTCTTCGGGCCCGTGCTGGTCGTCGCCCGCGTCGAGAACGACCGGGCCGCGTTCGCGGCGGTCAACGACTCGGCGTACGGGTTGCAGGCGGGCGTCTTCACGCACCGGACGGACGTGGCGTTCGCGGCGCACCGGGCGCTGGAGGTGGGCGGCGTGATCGTCGGCGACGTGCCGTCGTACCGGGCCGACCAGATGCCGTACGGCGGATTCAAGGGCAGTGGCGTCGGGCGGGAGGGCCTGCGCAGTGCCATGGACGACTACACCGACGTCCGGGTGCTCGTCCTCACCGGCGTCGAGCTGTAGCGGTCACCAGGTCCCGTCGTCGCGGACCCGGGCCGGGGCGCGGCCGAGCAGGAGCGTGGTGAGGGCCGCGTCGACGTCCGCGCCGAGGAACCACTCACCGGCCTGGTCCAGCGCGAAGATCCGACCCCGCTCGTCCACGGCGATGATGCTGTCCTGCCGCTCGGTGCCGATGGGGAAGAGCCGTACGCCGAGCACCGCACCGAAGTCGGCCAGGGTGTCGGCGGTGTGCGCGACCTGGCGTGGCCGGATGTCGACACGAGAGATCCACACCTCGTCACCGGGTCCACGCCGGCCCCCGACGAGACTCGGGAAAGCGGTCAGGGCCGCTACTGCGGCCGGAAACGCCAGGTGTCTGTGCGTCCTACCAGTGACCGCACTGACATCCCGGATCGCGGAGGCCGCGACGATCTCGTCTCCGACGCCCGGGTCCCAGCCGGCGGCGACCAGCGCCTGGGCCACCTCGGGCGCGAAACGGCCCGGGGCGGGATCCGGCTGCGGTTCCGGATGCCAGGCGATCGCGTAGGCCCGGTCCGACCACGGCAGGAGGGCGAAGTCGACGAGCAGCCCGATGCACGAGTCGCAGGGCCGGTCGGCGGAGCCGCCGTGCGGGTCGCCTGGTTCGCGGACCCGGAAGATTTCGAAGCGAGCGGTCCTGAACAGGGCCGTCGCGTCGGCCATGCCCATCGGTTCGATGCCCTCGGCGGCGCGACGGTGGTCGTACTCGTGCAGGACGTCCGAGACGACGATCAGCTCGGCGTGGCGGTCCCCGCCGCGGACGAGGTGGCCCGGTGGCAGATCGTCGAGGTACCGGCGGACCAGCGGGTGGTGGTTGAGCTCGATGTCGCCCTTCGCGCCCTGGGCGCGGTACAACCGGCCGTCCACGCTGAGGTGGGCGGCCGTGGTCGGGGTGGGGAGCCGGCGGATCTCGCGGAGCAGTTGGCCGGCGGGGTCGACCGTACGCGGCGCGGGCGGACCCTCCGGGCGGCTCCGGCGGTACATGCGTTCGACCTGCTCGATCGACACCCGGGGCCAGGTGCTCACCTCGCCGGTCTGCTTGTCGACCACTGTGGTCGGTAGGTCGCCGGGGACCGTCCGGACGTCGGGCGACACGGAGGACGTGATGACGAAGCCCAGGTCGAACTCGTCGACCGACGGGCGGCACTCGTAACCCAGGCGCTGTGAATCCCGGCGGGCCCACACGGCGGCGAGCTGCTCGGCCTGCTGGCGGTCGATCACGAGCCTGAAACTACCGGACCCCCATGGGATTGTGGCGCCCGGTATGGTTCGCCCTACCGACGGTGACCGGGGAGGGTGGCGTTGGCTGAGAACGTGGACCGGGACACCAACCGTGCGCTGCGGGCACGGTTCGACGACGTGTACGGGCAGTACCAGCGGCTACGGTCCGGACTGGACGAGTTGCAGACGCGGTTGACCGAGCTGCGGGTGACCGAGCGTTCGTCCGACGGTCGGGTGACGGCCGTCGTCGGGGCCCGGGGCGAGGTGATCCAGGTCGAGGTGAGCCCCGCCGCCTACCAGGAGCGGGACGCCAAGGGGCTCAGCCGCGCGATCACCGAGACCGTGCAACGGGCCGGCGCCACGGCGGCGGAGGAGACCCGGCAGCTGGTGGCCACCTACCTGCCGGGCGGGTCCGGGCCGGTGGAGTTCCTGCGGACCGGCGACTTCGGTTCCCTGCTCGGTCGGGCCGACGCGGCGCTGCGGCGGGAGGAGTGATGGACGGTCTCCTGTGGCTCGATCCCGAGCGCGCCCGGCGCGCTGGTGCCGATCTCTCGGTGGCGGGTGAGGCGTTCGTGGCGGCCCGGCAGCGGGAGGGCGGCGAGATCGCGGCGGCCAGTGCCCAGCGGCCCTGGGGGAAGGACGACATCGGCGCGACCTTCGAGCAGCGGTACCGCGGCTTCGAGGAGGTAGTGCTCCGGGCCTGGGAGGGCGTGGGACGGCACCTGGCCGGTCTCGGTGCGGACGTCGTCCGCTCGGTCGAGGCCAACGTGCAGACCGACGCTGCCAGCGCCGGCCGCCTCGGCCAGGTGGCCGACCGGCGTTCCGAGCCCTGATCGCCGGAGGAGTCCGGGATGACCGTGCTGCCCAGCCCGATTCCGCACCCGCTCGACTTCTCGCCCTGGGAGCTGCCCGGCTGGATCTACGAAGCCCTCGACTGGGTGGTCGGGGTCGAGTGGCCGGACGGCAACGAGCGCGCGGTGTGGGACCTGGCGGACCAGTGGTACGGGGTGGCCGCCGCGTTGGCCGGCCCGCAGACCGACGCGATCACCGCCGCGACCGAGGTCGGGAACGGCTACGGCGGGGTCGGCGCGGTCGCCACGGCCTTCGACCAGGCCTGGCGGCGGGTCGCCGAGGGCGACGACGCGCCGCTGCCGGTGCTGCTCGCGATCAGCACCGATCTCGGTCGACTGGTCGAGGAGTGCGGCTGCGACATCGAGGGCGCGAAGCTCGAGGTCTGGATCGAGCTGGGCATCCTGGTGGTCGAGCTGCTCGGGCTCGCCGTGGCGACGGTGCTCACGGCCGGTGCCGCCTCGCCGGCCGCCGCCGCGGCGATCGCCGCCACCCGGGCCATCGTGCAGCAGATCTTCAAGCGACTCATGGCACAGCTCGCGCGGAAGGCTCTCAGGCAGGGGCTCAAGGAGGCCGGGGAGCGGGCCGCCAAGGAGGTCACGAAGGGCGGGATGCGCGGGCTGGCCCGGCGCGCCGCGGTCGGCGGGCTCTACGAGGCGGGCGAGGAGGCGGGGGTCAGCCTCGCGACGCAGGCGTACCAGAACTCGACCGGCCGGCGGCACGGCCTGGACCTCGCGGAACTCGGCACCTCGGCCGTCGGTGGCCTGGCCGGCGGTGCCGTCGCACCGCTCGCCGGTCTGGGACGGCACGCCACCGGCCGGGGTGCCCGGATCGGCGAGCACGTCGGCCGGGAGATGACCGGCGAGGTGCTCGCCGAGCAGGCCGCGAGCCTGGCCACCGGCCAGGGGCCGACCTCGTTGGAGGACGCCGCGCGCGCCGCCGCTTCCGGCGTCCGGGGTTCCGCCACGACACAGGCCGACGCGGCATTGCAGGCCCGGCTCGACGGCCGGATGAGTGCCCTGGCCGGTCTGCCCACGACACCGGCGGACCTCCGCGTCGCCCCGCCTCCCGACCTGTCGGCGCAGGTCGGCGGAGCGGTCGCGACCGGTCATGCCGAGATGGACGGCGGCACCCGCTCGACCGTGCCGCCCGGGCCCGACGTCGCTCCCGCACCCCGTCTGCCCGAGGCCCCGCCGGTTGCGGACGCTGGCACGGTCACGGCCCAGGCCGGGAGCGCCGGCACGAACAACTCCCCGGCGGCCGATCCGGTCGGTGCCGGCGTACGCGGGGAAACCGCCGTCCGCCCGGACGCGACCGCCCTGGTCGCGCACCAGGCGGGCCCACCTGTGCCGCCCGAATCGCACACCACCGTCCCGACGTCCGCCGGTGCGCCGTCGATCACGTCGCCGCACGGTCTCGCCGGCGATCCGACTGTCACCTCGCCGTACCGCCTGTCGGACGCCCCGACCCTGACCTCCGCCGCACCGGTGGCGCCGCCGCCGAACGGCCCGGTCACCTCGCCCGGTCCGCCGCCGGTCGACGGACCGTCGAGCGCCGCCGCCCCCACCGTGACGACGGGTGGACCACCGACGAGCGGCTCCGCCCCGTACCCGTTCACCGCGGCGGCCGGGCCGACGATGTCCCCCATGACCGGACCGACCGTGACGGCGGTGCCTTCGCCGCCGGTGCCGACGACCTCCGCGACCACGCCGACCGACAGCGTCGGCAGCACCGCGCCGCGCCACCCGACCGAGACGGCCC
>NZ_JBFAMU010000360.1:0-5099 GCF_040656655.1 Micromonospora sp. NPDC049799 | reverse complement strand
CCCGTGGTGTGCGGGGGGGGGGTGGTGGTGGGCACCCCCCGGCCCCGGCGGGAGCGGGGCTGGGCGCATGTGGTTTTTGGTTTGGGGTGGGGACCGGGCCCGCCGGCCCCCGACCCCACCCACTAGCTAGCAGTACAGACGACGACATAGGGGACATAGTGCTCGACGTCAACTTCTTCGACGAGCTGCGCATCGGCCTCGCCACCGCCGACGACATCCGTCAGTGGTCGCACGGTGAGGTCAAGAAGCCCGAGACGATCAACTACCGCACGCTCAAGCCGGAAAAGGACGGACTCTTCTGCGAGAAGATCTTCGGTCCGCAGCGGGACTGGGAGTGCTACTGCGGTAAGTACAAGCGGGTCCGCTTCAAGGGCATCATCTGCGAGCGCTGCGGCGTCGAGGTGACCCGGTCGAAGGTCCGTCGTGAGCGGATGGGGCACATCGAGCTCGCTGCTCCGGTGACCCACATCTGGTACTTCAAGGGCGTGCCCAGCCGGCTGGGCTACCTGCTGGACCTCGCCCCCAAGGACCTCGAGAAGATCATCTACTTCGCCTCGTACGTCGTGACGAGCGTGGACGCCGAGTCGCGTCACCGTGACCTCTCGACGATCGAGAACGAGATCCTTGCCGAGAAGCGGCAGTCGGAGAACAGCCGCGACTCGGAGATCGAGAAGCGGGCCGCCAAGCTCGAGGCCGACCTGGCCGAGTTGGAGGCCGAGGGCGCGAAGGCGGACGTCCGGCGCAAGGTCAAGGAGGGCGGAGAGCGCGAGATGCGCCAGATCCGCGACCGGGCCCAGCGCGAGATCGACCGCCTGGACGAGGTGCTGGACACCTTCCGCAAGCTGGAGCCGAAGCAGCTGGTCACCGACGAGTTGCTCTACCGCGAGCTGCGGGACCGGTTCGGCGAGTACTTCACCGGCGGCATGGGTGCCGAGGCCATCAAGGCGCTGGTCCAGAACATGGATCTCGACGCCGAGGCCGAGAGCCTGCGGGAGACCATCCGCACCGGTAAGGGCCAGCGGAAGATCCGGGCGCTCAAGCGGCTCAAGGTCGTCGCGGCGTTCCTGAACACCCGCAACTCGCCGCTCGGCATGGTGCTCGACTGCGTGCCGGTCATCCCGCCGGACCTGCGGCCGATGGTGCAGCTGGACGGTGGCCGCTTCGCGACCTCCGACCTGAACGACCTGTACCGCCGCGTGATCAACCGGAACAACCGCCTCAAGCGGCTGATCGACCTCGGCGCGCCCGAGATCATCGTCAACAACGAGAAGCGGATGCTCCAGGAGGCCGTCGACGCGCTGTTCGACAACGGCCGTCGTGGCCGGCCGGTCACCGGTCCGGGTAACCGTCCGCTCAAGTCGCTGTCCGACATGCTCAAGGGCAAGCAGGGCCGCTTCCGGCAGAACCTGCTGGGCAAGCGCGTCGACTACTCGGGCCGTTCGGTCATCGTGGTCGGCCCGAAGCTGAAGCTGCACCAGTGCGGCCTGCCGAAGCAGATGGCGCTGGAGCTGTTCAAGCCCTTCGTCATGAAGCGGCTGGTCGACCTCAACCACGCGCAGAACATCAAGTCCGCCAAGCGGATGGTCGAGCGGCAGCGGCCGGTCGTGTGGGACGTGCTGGAAGAGGTCATCGGCGAGCACCCGGTGCTGCTCAACCGCGCGCCGACCCTGCACCGCCTGGGCATCCAGGCCTTCGAGCCGCAGCTGGTCGAGGGCAAGGCGATCCAGATCCACCCGCTGGTCTGCACCGCGTTCAACGCCGACTTCGACGGTGACCAGATGGCGGTGCACGTGCCGCTGTCCGCCGAGGCCCAGGCCGAGGCGCGGATCCTCATGCTCTCGTCGAACAACATCCTCAAGCCGGCCGACGGCAAGCCGGTGACCATGCCCACCCAGGACATGATCATCGGTCTCTACCACCTCACCCACCTCACCGCCGGTGAGCGCGGCGAGGGCCGGGCGTTCAGCTCGGACGCCGAGGCGCGGATGGCGTTCGACAACGGCGAGCTGCACCTGCAGGCTCCGGTCAAGATCCGACTGCGCGGCGTCGTCGGCGTCGACAACGGTGCCGGCGCCGAGTCGTGGACCGCGCCGGAGGGCTGGGTCGAGGGTGACCCGCTGACGGTGGAGACCACGCTGGGTCGGGTCCTCTTCAACGAGACCCTGCCGCAGGGCTACCGGTTCGTGAACTACGAGATCCGCAAGGGCCAGCTCTCGGCGATCGTGAACGACCTCGCCGAGCGCTTCCCGAAGGTGGCCCTCGCGGCCACCCTGGACGGGCTCAAGGAGGCCGGTTTCCACTGGGCCACCTGGTCCGGCGTGACGATCGGCATGGAGGACGTCATCGCTCCGCCGCGCAAGCGGGAGATCCTGGAGCGGTACGAGGCCGAGGCCGACCGGATCGACAAGCAGTACCAGCGTGGTCTGATGACCGCCGAGGAGCGTCGCGGCGAGCTCATCGAGATCTGGACCAAGGCGACCAACGAGGTCGCCAAGGAGATGGACACCGCGCTGCCGCAGGAGAACCCGCTGTGGAAGATGATCAACTCGGGTGCCCGCGGTAACCTGCTCCAGCTCCGGCAGATCGCGGCGATCCGTGGTCTGGTGGCCAACCCGAAGGGCGAGATCATCCCGCGGCCGATCAAGGCCAGCTACCGGGAGGGTCTGTCCGTGCTGGAGTACTTCATCTCCACGCACGGTGCCCGTAAGGGCCTCGCGGACACCGCCCTGCGTACCGCTGACTCGGGTTACCTCACCCGTCGTCTGGTGGACGTCTCGCAGGACGTCATCATCCGCGAGGAGGACTGCGGCACCGACCGCGCCATCCCGATGCAGATCGGGCAGCGACGTGACGGCGGGCTGGTCGTGCACGAGCACGCCGAGACCAGCGTGCACGCCCGTACGCTGGCCGACGACATCAAGGGGCCGGACGGCACCGTCGTCGCCGAGCGGGGTCAGGACGTCAACTCGATCCTGGTCGACCGGATCGTCGCCGCCGGGGTGGAGACCATCCGGGTGCGCAGCGTGCTGACCTGCGAGTCGAAGCTGGGCGTCTGCGGTGCGTGCTACGGCCGCTCGCTGCCGACCGGCAAGACGGTGGACGTCGGCGAGGCGGTCGGCATCATCGCCGCCCAGTCGATCGGTGAGCCGGGTACCCAGCTGACGATGCGTACCTTCCACACCGGTGGTGTCGCGGGTGAGGACATCACCCAGGGTCTGCCGCGTGTGCAGGAGATCTTCGAGGCCCGGATCCCGAAGGGCAAGGCGCCGATCGCCGACACCCCCGGCCGGATCCGGATCGAGGACGGCGAGCGGTCGCGGAAGATCATCGTGGTGCCGGACGACGGCAGCGACGAGATCGTCTACGACAAGATCTCCAAGCGGGTCCGTCTGCTGGCCGCCGACGGCGACCACGTCGAGGTCGGCGAGAAGCTCACGGTCGGTACGGTCGACCCGCACGAGCTGCTCCGCATCCTCGGCCCGCGTGCGGTCCAGGTCCACCTGACCCAGGAGGTCCAGGAGGTCTACCGCTCGCAGGGTGTGCTCATCCACGACAAGCACATCGAGATCATCATCCGCCAGATGCTCAAGCGGGTGACGGTCATCGACTCCGGCTCGACCGAGTTCCTGCCGGGCGTGCTGGTCGACCGGGCGCTCTTCGAGTCGGAGAACCGCCGGCTCGTCGGCGAGGGTGGCGAGCCCGCCGCCGGTCGCCCGGTGCTGATGGGTATCACCAAGGCCTCGCTGGCCACCGACTCCTGGCTCTCGGCGGCCTCCTTCCAGGAGACCACCCGGGTGCTGACCGACGCGGCGATCAACTCGCGCAGCGACTCGCTCGTCGGCCTCAAGGAGAACGTGATCATCGGTAAGCTCATCCCGGCCGGTACCGGCATCAGCAAGTACCGCAACGTCCGGGTCGAGCCGACCGAGGAGGCCAAGGCCAAGGTCTACTCGATGACCGGCTACCCGGAGACCGACTATGGGTTCGGGCCGGCCAGCGGGCAGGCAGTGCCGCTGGACGACTTCGACTTCGGGTCGTACCGCTAAGCAGTTGCGACGACGAGGCCCCCGGCACCCGCCGGGGGCCTCGTCGTGTTCGTGGTCCGGACCGGCGTGCCGGCACCCCCGGCCGCCGGACGCGGCATGATGGAGGACATGACGACCCTGCCCGGGCCGGTGCCCCTCGCCCCGCCGGGTCCGCCGCGCCACCCGCTCGATCCGGACCCGACCCGCTCCACCAAGGCGCGTGCGGTCTTCGCGCTGGGCCTCATCGGCGCGCTGACCGGCCTGTTCATCGGTGGGGTGGTGCCGGCGACGGTGGCGCTGCAGTTGGCGCGCCAGGCGCGCCGGGAGGCGTACGCCTCGGGGGGTTTCCTCACCGGCGCGGCCTGGCTGCGGCGGGGGGAGCGGCTGGCCTGGACGGGCCTGACGCTCGCCGCGGTGAGCGTGGTGACGATGGTGGTGATCGCCGTCGTGCGGCTGGCCGAGGCACCCTTCGGGCAGGACTTCGCGCCGAACGTGGATTGACCGCCCGCCGGGGAACGGTCCCGCCGGGGCGTCGGCGGTCCGGCCGCCGGCGGTAGCCTGGCCGGTGTCCGTCGCACGGCGGTGGACACCCGCTGCCGACAGGAGGATCCGTGACGGAACCGGCGCGCCCCCCGGGTACCGACCCGACGGCGCCGCACACCGACGGCCCCCACCCCACCCCGTCCGACCACGGTGGGTGGGCACGGCCGAGCGCGCCGCCGGAAGCCGGTGCGATGGGGTATCCGCCGCCGACCGCGTCGGCTCCGCCCGTCCGTCCCTGGACCCCGCCGTCGTCCGGACCCGGGTGGGGCGGCCCGCCGTCCTCCGGACCCGGGTGGGGCGGCCCGCCGTCGTCCGGACCGGGATGGGGTACGCCGTCCGGCGGTCCGCCTCCGTCATCGGGTGCCGCTCCGGGATGGGGATCGAGTGCTCCCGGGACGTCCCCCGTCCCGGGCCCGGGGTGGGGAAGCCCGCCGGCCTCCGGACCGGCGCCGGATGCTGGCCACCGGCCCCGCCCGGCGGCTGCCCACACAGCTGACCCGGTTGTCGGCCGTCGGTTGGACCCGTACGACG